>DASYBH010000080.1:0-20281 GCA_036500885.1 Candidatus Dormiibacterota bacterium | reverse complement strand
CTCCCAAGCAGTGGGAGCGGTTGCCCCGCGGCGCAGCTCGTCGTCGATCCCCTACCTGCGTCTCTCCCCAAGCCGGCATACTAGCGGCCGGTCGGAAGCCCCTACGTGAAAACTTCGACAGAGACGGATGACAGAGTTGTCATGTTCCCTGCCCGTCGCGCTCATAACGACGACTGTGGAGGGGCGACCTACGCTATCGGGCGCTCGGCAGTCCTACGCTGACAGAGTTGTCATGTCCTCCCGGGCGGCGCGCCAGCGTCCACGCTACCGCGAGGGCAGGGCCCCCGATGAGGCTGGCGCTGCGCTCCAGCCGTCGCCCTGCTCCAGGCTGCGCCTCGCCTCGGGCAGCAGCAGCTCGAACGTGCTGCCGCCCTCGGGACGTCGACGCGCGCGTGGCCGGCCGCCGTGGGCGGCAACGATCGCCTTCACGATCGCCAGCCCCAGGCCCGACCCCTCGCCAGCGGAGCCGCCGCCCCGCTTGAAGCGCTCGAAGAGCCGGTCGAGATCCTCGGTGCCGAGGCCCTCGCCGCCGTCCGTGACCGCGATCGCGACCATCCCCGCGTCCCGTCGCGCGGAGAGCTCGATCACCTGGCTGGCGGTGGTGTGCTTGACGGCGTTCTCCACCAGGGCGTCGATCGCGAGGGCCAGCCGGTCCCTGTCGGCCAGCACCGTCGCGTCCACGATCGTCCCCAGCTGCCAGCGGCGCGGGATCGGCGCCCAGCGGCGCATCGTGTCGACCAGGATGTCCTCCACCTCGACGGCCGCCCTGTCCAGGAAGTCGGCATCCTCCGCCGTCGCCAGCAGCAGCAGCCGGTCCGAGAGCCGGCGCAGCCGCGTCAGCTCGTCGACCACCACCGTCGCGTCGTCGCGCAGCGTGCCGGCCGCCTCCCGCAGGATCAGCTCGGCGTGGCCCAGGGCGACGGTGATCGGCGTCCGCAGCTCGTGGGACGCGTCCTGGATGAAGTCGTGCTGCCGCTCGATCAGCCTGCGGTTGGACTCCGAGACCCGCTCGATCTGACGCGTCGCCGCCAGCCGGCGCCGCGCGTGCCAGACCATCGCCGCGAACATCGCGGCCATCAGGGGGACCTCCGTCAGCTCGTCCAGCGGCTGGGTGCCGCGCTCGTAGTCGACGTAGATCCCCACGCCGGTCGCGGTCATCACGCCGGCGAGCACGACGATGGTCGGGCCGCTGGGCCACACACGGAAGCCGTAGAGGATCGTGATGCTGACCCAGATGAAGTGGAACGGCACCGTCTCCCACGTCGGGATCAGCTGCATGGCCACCAGGTTGGCGATCGCGAAGACCCCCCAGCCCACGTCGAGCCAGGCCATCCGGCGCGGCGTCGGGCGTCGGTCAGGCTGCGTTGAGGCGATAGCCCTCTCCCCGCACGGTGACGATGGCGTCGGGTCCGAGCTTCTGGCGCAGCCGCGCCACGTAGACGTCGATCACGTTCGAGCCGGGGTCGAACTTGTAGCCCCAGACGGCGGCCAGCAGGTGCTCCTTCGACACCGTCCGGCCCGGGTGCTGGAGCAGCTCCCAGAGCAGCAGGAACTCGCGCTCGGTCAGCGCGACCGGACGCGACCCGACCTGCACCTGCCGGTGGACGAGGTCCACCCGGAGGTTGCCGACCTCGATCGGCGCGGCGTTGAGCCGGGCCGCCCTCAGCCGCGCCTTCACCCGCTCGAGCAGCTCGCCGAAGCTGAACGGCTTGGCCACGTAGTCGTCGGCGCCGAGCTGGAAGCACTGGACCTTCGTCCGGCTGTCGGTCAGGCACGACAGCACGATCACGACCTGCTGAGGGCGCTTCTGGATCAGGCGGTCCAGGACGGTGATGCCGGGCAGCGCCGGCATCAGCAGGTCGAGGATGACGAGGTCGTACGCACCCGACAGGGCCAGCTCCAGGCCGGCGTGGGGGTCCTTGCTGGCGTCGACCTCGTAGCCCTCCGACCGCAGGCCGCGCGCGACGAACTGCAGGATCCGATCCTCGTCGTCGATGATGAGGATGCGTCCCTGCGATGATGCGGTGACATCGTTCGAGGCGGCGGCGCGCGCCACCTCCCGTTGAGGCTGCGGTCGGGAGCTCATCTCACCCGCGGTGCGCAATCGTTTGACCAGGCCAGTATGCGTTCCGACCCTGCAGCCGCTACTTAATGGTTTCTTATTCAGACCTTACCGTCTCGAGCTAGACCGTCCGGGCTTCGGGGTTGGGCCGCCGCCGAACCGGGTTAAATCAAGGTCGCGCGGGGCACTTACCCGGTGTAAGCTGGCCCAAGCCAGCGGTCGGCGCCGGCGAATCGGAAGGGGAGAGAGATAGTCCATGCGCAAGAGAACGCTTGGGATACTGGCGGCCGCGGTCATGACGGTGGTCGTCGCCTGTGGCGGCGGGGGCGGCTCGAGCTCGGGCAAGGCCGCGGGGCCGCCGCGTCCCGGTGGCTCGGTCGCCTTCGGGCTCCGGGCCGACTTCCTCAGCCTCGATCCGCTCGTCCTGAACAACGACTCCGACCTGAGCGTCGGCAACGGCATCTACGATCCCCTGATCGCCCGCATCGGTAACAAGGGCGAGCTCGGTCCCTGGCTCGCGGATTCCTGGGATTCCTCGACGGACCTCAAGACGTGGACGCTGCACCTGCACCCGGGCGTCAGGTTCCACGACGGGACGCCGTTCAACGCCGACGCCGTGGTGCTCAACATCGAGCGGCACATGGACCCGCGCAACAAGTCGCTGAGCCTGTCGGACGCGTTCCTCGTCGACACCGTGAAGGCGGTCGACGACCGGACGGCGGCCATCACGCTGAAGAGCCCGTGGGTCGACTTCCCGCAGGTGCTGGTCGGCCCGATCGGCCTCATGGCGTCGCCTGCGGCGATCAAGCAGACGGGAGCCGACTACGGCAAGCACCCGGTCGGCACCGGGCCCTTCGTCTTCAAGGAGTGGGTGACCGGCGATCACGTCACCGCGGTGAGGAACAGGAACTACTGGAAGCCGGGCTACCCGTACCTGGACAGCGTGACGTGGCGGCCCATCCCCGACCAGGACGCCAAGTACGCCAGCCTGAAGGCCGGCCAGGTCGACGTCATCCAGGTGGCCACGGCCGACCAGGTGGTCAAGGCCGAGAAGGACAGCAAGCTGAAGGTCTGGAAGTACGCGGGCGACGGCGGCACCTTCGTGATGATGAACAACCGGACGGCGCCGTTCGACGACGTCAACGCCCGGCTGGCCGTCAGCTACGCCACCAACCGCCAGGAGATCGTCACCCAGATCGGCCATGACAGGTACCCGGTCGCGCTGGGCCCCTTCCCGCCCGGCTCCGACTGGGACACGAAGGTCCAGGCGCCGAACTACGATCTCGACAAGGCCAGGGCCGCGCTCCAGGCGTACGGCAAGCCGCTGAGCTTCAAGTTCAACATCGTGTCGGACCCCATCACGCGACAGTACGGGCAGATCCTGCAGGCGCAGTGGAAGAAGGCCGGCATCGAGGTCGAGCTGGTCCAGATGGACCAGGCGACGCTGATCCAGTCGGCGATCGGGAAGCAGTTCCAGCTCCAGATCTTCCAGTACGGTGACTGGTTCGATCCCGACCTCTTCCTCTTCAGGGCGTTCATCTCGAAGGGCAGCATCGTCAACTATCCCGCGTACAGCAACGCGGCGGTGGACGCGGCGCTGGTCAAGGGGCGCACGATCAGCGACCCGGCGGCGCGCCACGACGCGTACGCCCAGGTCCAGCAGGCGCTGGCCAGGGAGCAGCCGTACGTCTGGCTCCACTACAACACCTCGTACGCGATCTCGAACCGGCGCGTGCAGGACCTGAACACGATCTACAGCTCGATCACGAAGCCGTACCAGGTGTGGGTGAGCTCCTGACCGGCGCCGCCGGTATCCACCGACGCAGCGCAGCGATGTTCCAGGGGGCGCGTACGCGGTGAATACCGGCGAGCGGCCCGTCGCGTGCTGAGCTTCGTTCGAGGCAAGGTCCTGCACCTGGTGCCGGTGCTGTTCGTCGTGACCTGCTTCTCGTTCCTGCTGACCGCCCTGCTGCCGGGCGACCTCGCGCTGGTGATGGCGGGGCCGAACGCCACGCCCCAGACCGTGGCCGCGCTCCGCAGCGAGCTGCGGCTCGACCAGCCGCTGCCCGCACGGTACGTCGACTGGGTGACCAGGGCGGTGCGCGGCGACCTGGGCACCTCGCCGCGGAGCCACCAGACCGTGCTGTCCTCCATCAGGGAGCGCCTGCCCATCAGCCTCGAGCTGCTGCTGCTGGCCGAGCTGATCGGACTGGTCGTGGCGGTCCCGGTGGGCGTCGCGTCCGCCTACCGGGCGGGGGGGACCCTCGACCAGGCCGCCAGCGGCGCCGCGTTCGGCATCCTGGCCATCCCGGGCTTCGTCGTGGCCATCGTCCTGATCTACCTGTTCGCGGTCCAGCTGGACCTGGTGCCGGCGACCGGCTACACGCCCCTGACCACGAACCCGCTCGAGAACCTGCGCTCGTTCTTCCTTCCCGCGCTCACCGTCGGACTGACCGAGGCGGCCGCCTACACCCGGCTGCTGCGCAGCGACATGATCGCCACGCTGCAGGAGGACTACATCGCGATGGCGAGGGCCAAGGGCCTGCCCACCTGGCACATCCTGCTGCGCCACGCGCTCAAGCCCTCGTCGTTCACCCTGCTGACCGTGCTCGGGATCAACATCGGCCGCCTGATGGGCGGGGCGCTGATCGTCGAGACCATCTTCGCGCTGCCGGGCATCGGCCGCCTGCTGGTCGAGTCGATCTACGCCCGTGACCTGATCGTGGTGCAGGGCGTCGTCGCCTTCGTCGCCGTCGCCTTCGTGCTCGTCAACTTCGGCGTGGACCTGCTCTACGCGGTCCTCGACCCCCGGATCCGCCATGGCCGCGCCGTCGCCTGACGTCGTCGTCGAGGCCATCGTCGTCGCGGCGCCGGTAACGGCCGCCGGCCGGCCGCCCGCGCAGTGGCGGCGGCTGGGCGCCTCCTTCTGGCTGCCGGCCGGCTGGCTGGGGGTCGTGACGCTGCTGGCCGTGCTGGCGCCACTCCTCCACCTGGCCGACCCCAACCTCCAGGACCTCGCCAATCGGACGGGCCCGCCGAGCCCGGACCACGTGATGGGGACCGACGACCTGGGCCGCGACATGCTCTCCCGTCTGGTCTGGGGGGCGCGCATCTCGCTGACGGTCGGCTACGCCAGCACGCTCCTGGGCATGACCGTGGGCACACTGATCGGCATGGGCGCGGGGTACCTGCGCGGCCGCCTGGAGGCGGTGATCGTGGCGGCGATGGACGCGCTGCTCGCGTTCCCCGCCCTGGTGCTGATCCTGGCCATCACGACGTTCGCCGGCCACGACATCCGCATCATCGTCGGGGTGATCGGCTTCCTCGGCATCCCGGCGTTCGCCAGGGTCGCGCGGGCCAACACGCTGGCCGTGGCGCAGCGCGAGTTCGTGCTCGCGGCGCGAGCCATGGGCGCGGGGGAGCTGCGCATCCTCGGCCTGGAGATCCTGCCCAACATCGTGGCCCCGGTCCTGACGTTCGGTCTGCTGGGCGTCGCGGTCGCCATGATCGCCGAGGGCACGCTGGCGTTCCTGGGCCTGAGCGTGCCGCCGCCGGCCGCCAGCTGGGGCGCGATGATCGCCGAGGGCCGCGGCGACCTGGACACGGCGCCGCTGGTCAGCCTCATCCCCGCCGCCGTGTTCTTCCTGACCATCTTCGCCCTGAACCTCGCCGCCGACCGGCTGCGCCGGGTCATCGACGTGCGCGCGAGCAGGATCTGACCGTGGCGCCGCTGCTCGAGGTCCGCGACCTGCGCGTGGAGTTCCGAACGGAGCGGGGCCGTCTGCGTGCGGTCGACGGCGTGTCGTTCGAGCTGGAGAAGGGCCACACGCTGGGCATCGTCGGCGAGTCCGGCTGCGGCAAGACGGTGCTCTCGCGCAGCCTGCTGCGGCTCAACCCGGTCGCCGGCGGCCGGATCCTCTTCGACGGCCAGGACCTGACCACGATGGACGAGGTGGAGCTGCGCGACGTGCGCGGCAGGGACGTGTCGATCGTGTTCCAGGACCCCATGACGTCGCTCAACCCGGTCCTGAGCATCGGCGCCCAGATCGCCGAGACGCTGGTCCACCACCTGCGGATGAGCCGGCGCGCGGCGCGGGCGCGAGCCAGGGACCTGCTGGCCGCGGTCGGGATCCCGTCGCCGGACGCGCGCCTCCGCGAGTATCCGCACCAGCTCTCCGGCGGCATGCGCCAGCGCGTCACGATCGCGATGGCGCTGGCGTGCGAGCCGCGGCTCCTGATCGCGGACGAGCCCACGACCGCGCTCGACGTCACGGTGCAGGCCCAGATCCTGGACCTGCTGCAGCAGCAGCAGCGCGAGCGCGGCATGGCCATGATCCTGATCTCGCACGACCTGGGCGTCGTCGCCGGGCGCACCGACGAGATCGCCGTCATGTACGCCGGCCGCATCGTGGAGCGGGCGCCGACGCCGATGCTGTTCTCGCGCACCCGCATGCCGTACACGGAGGCGCTGCTGCGGGCCATCCCGCGGCTGGAGCAGGCCAGCCACACGCGGCTGGAGGCCATCGGCGGCCGGCCGCCCGACCTGGTCAGCCCGCCGCCCGGCTGCCGCTTCGCGCCCCGCTGCAGCCGGGTGAGAGAGCGCTGCCGGCACGACGAGCCGCCGCTCGAGCACGACCCGGTCGCCGGCCACGACTACGCCTGCTGGTATCCGGTCGGGGCCGGCGTCTGATGGCCGGCACCGGGACCGCCCACCTGCGCGACGGCGCCCTGCTGCGCGTCGAGGACCTGGTCGTCGAGTACCCGCTGCCGGGCCGGCGCCGCGTGCAGGCGGTGTCCGCGATCAGTCTCGACGTGGCCGAGGGCGAGACGCTGGGCCTGGTCGGCGAGTCCGGCTGCGGCAAGTCGACCACCGGGCGGGCCATCATGCAGCTGCCGCGCCCGACGGGAGGCCGCGTGGTCTTCGAGGGCCGCGACCTGACGGGTCTGCCCAGGCCCGATCTGCGCCGGGTCCGGCGCCGGCTCCAGATGGTCTTCCAGGACCCGATCTCCTCGCTCAACCCGCGCCGCCGGGTGGGAGACATCGTGGCCGAGCCGCTGGTGATCGCCGGCGACGGGGATGCCGCCCGCCGGCGCGAGCGCGTCAGGGAGGCGCTGAGCGCCGTCGGGCTGGAGCCGGACCTGATCTGGGGCCGGCGCCCCCACGAGTTCTCGGGCGGGCAGTGTCAGCGCATCTGCATCGCCCGGGCCGTGGTGATGCAGCCACGGCTGCTCATCTGCGACGAGCCGGTGTCCTCGCTGGACGTGTCCGTGCAGGCCCAGATCCTCAACCTGCTGGAGGACATGAAGGCCCGGTTCGGGCTGACGATGGTGTTCATCTCGCACGACCTCGCCGTGGTCAAGAACGTCAGCGACCGGATCGCCGTGATGTACCTCGGCAAGCTCTGCGAGGTGGCGCCGGCGGAGCGCCTGCACCGGTCGCCGGCGCATCCCTACACCGCGTCCCTCCTCTACTCCGTGCCGGTCCCCGACCCCTCCGTGCCGCCTCGGCCCGCCCCGGTCACCGGCGAGCCGCCATCGCCGCTGGCGCCGCCGGCGGGCTGCCGCTTCCACACCCGCTGCCCGCGAGCGCAGGACCGCTGCCGGGCCGAGGAGCCCGTGGTGCGGCAGATCGCGCCCGGCCACTTCGCGGCCTGCCACTACCCGGTGGGACCGGCGGCCTAGAGCCCTGGCCGCGCCGCTTCTGTTCGGGAAGCCGGCAACTGGGCTGCTTTGCCCATACATGGCATGGCATCTGTCCCTTCTCGATGGGACCGCGGCCCGCGCCGGGTCATCCATACTTCACAGCTCGTGGGAGGCCGGGGGTGGCCCTGGACCGGGAGGTATCGTGATGGATCATCGACGTTTGGACTGGGGCGGATCTGAGGAGCCGGAGGCGGACGTCTACGAGCACGACGGCCGCGGGCCGGCCGGCGTGATGCCGGCGCTGCCGGAGGCCGTGCAGGCCATGCCGCGGATCAGGCCGGTCGAGGCGCTCGAGGCGCTGGAGCAGGACGGCGTCCAGGCGCCTCCGGTCGTGGACCGCAGCGACATGGTGCGGGCGCTGAACGACGCGCTCGAGCTCGAGCCGCGGCGCACCGCCGTCATCACGATCGACTGCCATCGGGGTCATCTCGACCTCGCGGTGGCGACGATGCCCGTCGCCCCGCAGGCGGCCGCCTCGGTGGTCTCCTCGACCGCGCGCCTGCTGCGCATCGCGAGGGCGGCCGGCATGGGCGTCATCCACGTGGTCAGCCAGCAGCGGATCCTGCCCATCGGCCAGCCCGAGGTGCTCCGCAACCCGTTCTGGGCCGCGGTCGAGCGCACCCGGCACAGCCTGACGCCGGACCGCGAGAGCACGATGAGCCGCCACAACCTGGTGGGCACCGTCCAGGCCCAGCTCATGCCGGAGCTCGGGCCCGAGCCGGGCGACGTGGTCATCGACCGCAAGCGGCGGCTCAGCGTCTTCCGCGACACCGACCTCGACCTCACGCTCCGCGAGCTGGACGTCGACACGGTCGTGCTGGCCGGCATCGACACGAGCACCAGCGTGCTCTGCGCGGCCTTCGAGTCGCAGAACCGCGACCTGCGCACGATCGTGATCTCGGACTGCGTGCAGTCGATGTACGGGGACGACCTGCACTTCTTCGGCCTCCAGAACGTCGCCCGCTGCCTGGGCTGGGTCCTGACGGTCGACGAGCTGGCCGCCAAGCTGGGTTCGAGGCGCGCCGGGGCTGCGCGCTGAGTCGCTGAGGAGGAACCGCCATGGCCGAGGAGCTGCTCGTCACCGGGGTGCACTCTCGCACCAGCGGGGTGCCCGGTCGCTCGCTGAACGACGCGCGGGGGCACCACTTCGTCATCGACGGCTCCTCGACGTCCGGCGGTCCCGCCGAGGAGATCACGCCGGGTGAGGCCTTCCTCTCCGGCATCTCCGCGTGCGGCGTCCTGCTGGTGGAGCGCCGCGCGGCCGAGACGGGGGTGTGCCTGCGGGTGGCCGAGGCCTGGATCGAGAGCGCGCGCAGGGCGTCGGACACCGCGACGATCGTGAAGGTCGACCTCCGCTTCCGGCTGGCCGGTCCGACCCGGGAGGAGGCGGAGGCGCTCGTCGCTCACTACTGCCGGCATTGACCGCTGTACCGCCTGGTCGCGGTCGCGACCACGATGTCGGTCACGGTCGACATCGACGGCGAGGAGGCGCCGGGCGGGTGATCGCGCGTGGTGCATTTCAGCGTGTCACCCGGCACGAACGTCACTATGCTCGGAGGATGAAGACCGTCGGCGAGCCGGAGGAGATCCGGATCCCCCGCGAGGACGAGCGCCCCGCTGTCGTTCCGGCCCCGGAGCCGGAGGTGGCGCCCGAGCGGGAGGCTGACCCCGTCCCGGCCTGATGGCGACGCCGCTGCCCGTGCTCGGGTTCCGAGAGTGGGTGGCTGGTCGCGACGGCCTCGTCAGCAGCATCCGCGGGGAGCCGTGGCCAACCGCCACGATCGACGCGACCTGCGAGGTGGGCCATCCGGCGCCGGCCGACGACTGCCGCTGCGGCATCTATGCGATCGAGGGCTGGCCGCGGCTGGGCGACGACCGGCTCTACGAGGAGGCCGCACTGCCGATGCGCCTCCTGGCGCAGGGCCTGCTCGGCGCGGTCGTGCTCGCCGGCATGGTGGCGCTGTTCATCATGGACCGGCCGCTGGTCGTGCGCGGGAGCTGGGTCCCGGCCGTCGTGATCGCCGTGGCGATGGTGATCGGCCTGACGGGCGTGATCGCCGCCGACCTTGCGATCATGCGCCCGGCGTACGTCCTCGGGGCGGTGCTGCTCAGCGGGCGGGTCCTGCGCTACGAGAACGGGGTGATGCGCGCGGAGCACGCGCGCATCGCCTGCCTGGTGCGGCCGTTCGGCGTGCAGCGCAGCCTGGTCGCGCCGCTGGCGGCCCGGCTGGGCGTGCCGGTGTTCCACTGGTACGAGCGTGAACGCGCGCTGCGCTACCTCAGCGAGCACGGCGACTCGTGGGCGAGGGCGGCGGCCAGCACCTGAGAGCTCCCGAATGTCCTCGAACAGGCGGGGGGTTCGAGAAGGGGGCCTGCCCGTGGGCCTGCCCCCCTTGCTCGTCAGATCAGCGTCCGAATCCAGTCGAGGTGCTCCGCGAAGTGCTCGTGGGTGTTCCCCTCGATGTTCTCGGTCCATCGCTCCAGCTCGCCGGCGTCCAGCGACTCGATGCGGGCGACCAGGCGGACGTGGGTCTCGGTCAGGGTCTGCAGCACCTCGGATGTCGAGAGGCCCGCGTCGCGCTGCCGCAGGTGCGCGTTCACTGCGTCCACGTCCTGCTGCTGGTCGTCGGGGATCGCCAGGGCGACGCCCGGATCGCGGCCGTCCAGCCGATCGCGCACGATCTGCTCCCACCGCGCGAGGTGGGCGAGGTGGTCCTTGATCGACCAGCCCTCGGGCCCGGGCGCGGTGAGCTGACGGTCGTCCAGGCTGCGGATGGCCTCCTGCAGCGTGTCCCACGACTGGCGGATGCGATCGAGGAGCGCGGCCCGAGCGCCCGGGTCAGCTGCGTTGGTCGTCATGGTGTGCCCCTTGTGAAAACCGGCCATGTGCGTTTGCTGGATACCATCACCAGCATAGCGGTTTCAGTGGTGACCCGGGGCGCGCAGATGGCTAACGCCGTACCTTCGACTGGAGCTCCGTGACCTTCTCGTTCACCCTCTCGCCGGCCTGGTTCACGGCCTCGCCGACCCTGGCCGACGTCTCGCTCATCCTGGCCTGCGCCGTCGATGCGGCGGACGAGGCGGTGTTGAGCATGGGCTCGCGGTTCTGCTCCCACCAGGCGCGCAGTCGCTCGCGGCGCCGAGCTCCGTGCTGCGGGTCGAGCAGGTAGACGAGCGTTCCGCCGACTACGGCGCCGAACAGCACCCTTGGACCGAACATCGCATGCACCTCCGGTATATGCGGTTACCGACTCAGGATCAATGGTAGTAACCGTGTCGAAGATGGCGGCGGATCGAAGGGGCGGCCCGCTGCGATCTTGCCCTACGCCACCGGAGCGTCGATGATGGCGAGCCGGGAGGTGATCATTTGACTGAGCGCGGCAATGGTCGTTTTCGTGCGCTGCTCGTCGACGCGGGCGGCACGCTGTTCCCGGACGCCCTTCCGGAGGCTCCAGGCGTGCGGGAGGTGCGGCTGCGGCGGCTCGCCGCCCTGCTGCCCGAGCTCGAACGCGACGATGTGGCCCGCCTGCTCGACGAGCTGCGGGACCGGATGCACGAGAGGAGCAGCGAGGTGGAGCAGCGGACCGACGCGGACGTCGCCGAGGTGCTGGAGTCCGCACGACCCGGACTGGGCGGTCGCGCGAGCGAGGTCCGGCGCACGCTCGGTCGGGCGACCGGTCACGAGCACCCGCCCTTCGCCGGTCACCGCGAGCTGCTGGAGACGGCCGGCGAGCTCGGTCTTCGGCGCGTCCTGGTCAGCAACACGAACTGGGTCTCGGACGAGGACTGGCAGGAGTGGCGCCTGGCCTCGCTGGGCATCGACGGGCTGCTCGATGGCATCGTCACCTCGTACAGCCTGGGCCGGCGCAAGCCGGATCGAGCGATGTTCGACCGGGCCACGGCACTGGCCGGCTGCCCGCCGCACGCCTGCGTGTTCATGGGCGACAGGGAGGACAAGGACGTCGAACCGGCGCTCGCGCTCGGGATGACGGTGATCATCGTCGCGATCCAGTCGCCGCCGACAGCGACGCGCGCCCAGCACCAGGTGACCAGCCTGCGGGCCGCGACCGAGGCTCTGCGAACGCTCCAGTCACCACTTACAAACCCTTGACAGGACGGTGACCCCCGGTTGGAGAGCGACGTATTCAATGCTCGCATGAGCATCGCCGGACCTACTCCCCCCCTCGTCGCCGGGGGGTCAGGGGGGGCAAGTCGTCTTCCTATCGACCAACCGTCCGGGGCGCCGGCCAGACGACCCAGGCTCCCCGTCAGCCGCCGGACGGTGCTCGGCACCGCGGTGGCCGGGGGCGCCGGCATCGCGGCTCTGCGCGTGGTCGTCTACCCGCGCCTGGACGAGCTCATCCACGGCGCTTCCACCCTCACCGGTGGGCGCGCCGACTGGATCTCACCGCTGGGCGCCGAGACGGCGAAGGTCGCCCACCTGCTGCGCCGCACCACCTTCGGCGCCACGCTCGACGACTTCGAGCGGGCTGCCTCGGACGGATACGCCAGGACGGTGGACCGCCTCCTGGAGAGCACGCCGGCGCCGGCGCCGCCGCTGGCGGGCGCGAACGAGGGGCGGCTCAACATAGCGGCGCTCCAGCAGTGGTGGGTCGACCACATGCTGTCGACGCCCACGCCGTTCGCGGAGCGCATGACGCTGTTCTGGCACGGTCACTTCACCAGCGACTACCGCAAGGTCGGAGCGCAGTTCCCGTTCATGCACTGGCAGAACCTCACGTGGCGCGACATGGCGCTGACGGACCTGCGCTCGATGCTGATGCGGGTCACGACCGACCCCGCCATGCTGCGCTACCTCGACCTGGGCACGAGCACGGGACAGTCGCCCAACGAGAACTACTCCCGCGAGCTGCTGGAGCTGTTCACGCTGGGGGTGGGCAACTACACCGAGGACGACGTCCGCGCGGGCGCCAGGGCGCTGGCCGGCTGGACAGAGCCGCGGCCCACCGGGTCGGTGCAGGTCGTGGTCGACGCCAAGAACAACGTGACCCGCGCCCAGCCCGTCTTCGACAGCCCGGTCACCGGGGTCTTCACCCCCAACCGCGCGTACCGGGGCGGGCCGCTCACGTTCCTCCGCAAGACGGACACCTACGACACGCAGAAGGTGATCGACCGCATCCTGGCCCAGCCCGCCGCCGCGCCGTTCATGGCGCGGAAGGTCGTCCAGCACTTCGTCAGCGCCCGGGTCGACGATGCGTACGTCAGGCGGCTCGGCGACCGGTTCCGCGCCAGCAGGTACGACGTGAAGACCCTGCTGCGCGAGGTGTTCAGGAGCCCGGAGTTCACGGCCGACCAGAGCTACCGCGCGCTGATCAAGTCGCCGGTCGAGTTCATGGTGCACACGCTCAAGGCGCTGAACGCCCCGCAGCTCTCCAGGCTCGTGGTGCAGTCCGCGGCCAGCATGGGCCAGGTGCTGTTCGATCCGCCCGATGTCGGCGGCTGGCCCAACAACGACGCGTGGATCTCCTCCAACAACGTCGTCGCCCGCGTCAACTTCATCAGTGCGGCGCTCGGCCAGCTCCAGACGCCGCCGTCCGGCGCCGACGCGGCGCGCCACCTCGACACCGTGCTCAGCCCGACCACCGCCAGCCTGCTCAACCAGGCCGCCGACGACCACTCGCGGTGGCTGCTTGCCCTGGCCGCACCGGAATTCCAGCTCAAGTAGGTGTGACAACCGATGACTGACACGATCGGCATCAACCAGCTGAAGCGCAGGGACTTCCTGCGGGCGGGCCTCGTCTTCGGCGCCGGGGCCGCCGGCCTGGCCGCCGGCTACGCGGCGGTGCCCGACGCGTTCGCCAGGGCCGTCTACGCGGCCAAGAGCAACGGCGCCACCAACGACCGCGTGCTGGTCATGATCCAGCTCGCCGGCGGCAACGACGGCCTGCGCACCGTCATCCCGATGCAGGATCCGAAGCTGCACGACCTGCGACCCAGGCTGGCCGCCATGTCGGTCAGCCAGGCGCTCCCCATCACGGCCGAGCTCGGCCTCAACCAGAGCCTGAAGGGCATCAGGTCGCTGTGGGACCAGGGCAAGGTCGCCATCGTGGAGGGCGTCGGCTACCCCAATCCCACGTTCTCGCACTTCGAGTCGATCCGCATCTGGGAGACCGGCGATCCCACCCGCCGCCAGGTGGACGGCTGGCTGGGCCGCACCCTGGCCAGCGCCTACGACTCGTTCGGCCACCCGCTGACCGGCTGCGCGTGCGGCACGACGGACGTCCCCGGCGCCCTCCGCGACCTGCAGGCGACGCTGACCGTCATCAACAACCAGAAGGCGTTCGGTTTCACGGGCGGCAGCGAGGTGGAGGCCGCCGTCGGCGCCCTCTACCGCGGCACGCCCGGCATCTACGGCGCGCTCTTCGACACCGCGATGGCGACCGCGCACGAGAGCATCGCCACCCTGCGGACCTCCGACGCGACCTACCAGCCCAGGGCCAGCTACAGCGACCAGACCAGGCTCGTCTATTCCTCCAAGAACCAGCTCGCTGCCGCGCTCCAGCTCGCCGCGGAGCTGATCGCGACCGGGACCGGCGTCAAGCTGCTCCATGTCACGCTCGGCGGCTTCGACACCCACTACACCGAGCTCACGCGGCACGACGACCTGATGGGCTACCTGGACTCCGCGGTGAGCGCGTTCTACCAGGACCTGGCGGCGCACGGCATGGCTGACCGGGTGATGATCGCGACCTGGTCCGAGTTCGGACGCCGGCCGAAGGAGAACGCCAGCGCCGGCACCGACCACGGCGCGGCCGCGCCGCTCATCCTGATCGGCGACCCGGTGAAGGGTGGCATATACGGCAGCGCCCCGAGCCTGACGAACCTGGACTCGACCGGCAACCTCAAGTACCAGGTCGACTTCCGGTCGGTCTACCAGGAGATCCTGGGCGGCCACCTGGGCGCCGACCCAAGGGAGATCCTGGGCGGCACGTTCGAGAAGCTCGGGTTCGTCAGGGCCCCGGTGCGGGCCCTCTGAGGATCGAGTTGCGCTCCCTGATGGTGAGGGCGGCCGCCACGCTGATGACGCTCGGCGTGGCGGTTGCCGCGGCCGTGCACGTGAGCGGCCACGTGAAGGACTCGCCGGCGCCGCTGCGCCCGGGAGTCGTCGGCGGCGGTCAGGTCGCCGCCACGATATCCGGCGGCAGGCTGTCGCTCTCGCCCAGCGTGCGGAGCGGCCGCGTGCAGTCGGTCACCTCCACCTACGAGTCGTAGGCCGAGCTGGTCGAGGGGTTCGCGCGGGTGGACGAGGTCAGGTTCGAGGCGCTGGGCACCGCGTGTCACCTGCTCGGCGTGGGGCTGGAACGGGGCCGGCTGGCCTGGGCGACGGCCTGGGTGGCCAGCCGGCACGAGCGCTTCAGCCGGTTCGAGCCGGCGAGCGAGCTGGCTCGTTTCAACGCGTCGCCGGGCGACTGGGTGAAGGTGTCGCCCGAGCTGGAGGGGCTGCTGCGGGCGTCGCTCGAGGCGTATCGGCTGAGCGGCGGCCTGGTGCACGCGGGCGTGCTCGGCTCGATGCTGGCGATCGGGTACACGCGGCCGCTGCGGCTCGGTCCCACGCCGCCGGCGCTCGCTGGGGCCGTGCCTCCGCCGCCGCTTCCGGAGATGCTGGAGGTCGCCGGCGGCCGGGCCCGGCTGCGGCCAGGCTCGGGGATCGACCTGGGCGGGGTCGCCAAGGGGTGGCTGGCCGACGCGCTGGCCGCCAGGATGGGCGACAACTGCCTGGTCAACCTGGGCGGCGACCTGTTCGCCCGCGGCCCGGGCCCCGACGGCGACGGGTGGCCGGTGGCGATGGGGGAGGTGACGCTCCTGCTGCGGGATCAGGGCGCGGCGACCAGCGGCGTGCGCCGCCGGGCCTGGCGCCAGGACGGCGAGCCGCTGCACCACCTGATCGATCCACGCACCGGCCGGCCGGCGGTCACCGACCTGGCGAAGGTCTCGGTGGTGGCCGCCACCGGCGCCGCGGCCGAGGTCCACGCCAAGGCGGCGCTGCTCCTCGGCTCCGAGCGGGCGCCGGTCCACCTCACCGCCCACGCGCTGGCGTGGTGGCTGGCGTAGGGCCGTGAACCTGGAGCTGCTGTCGTGGATCGTGGCTCGGGTCGCCGGGCTGTCGTCGTTCGCCGCGCTCGCGATCGCGCTCCTGAGCGGGCTCTCGCTGCGCACGGGCGTGCTCGACTGGCTCGGCACGAACCGGGTGCTGCGCTCGCTGCACGAGTACACGACCGTCCTGTGGATGCCGCTCGGCGGCCTCCACGTCGTGATGCTGCTGCTCGACCGGACGGCGCGCGTGCGGCCGGTCGACCTGCTGCTGCCGTTCCTGGTGCCCTATGGCGGCGTGGCGATCGGGCTCGGCACCATCACGTTCCAGATCTTCCTGCTGGTGGCGGTCACGGGCTTCCTCCGGCGGCGCATGGACGGCCAGGCGTGGCAGTGGCTCCACCGCCTGTCCTACGTGGGGTTCGGCCTGCTGTTCCTGCACGTCGTGCTGGCCGGCACGGACGCCGGCGACCCCGTGGTGTCGGCGCTGACGTGGGCCACGGCCGGCCTGCTGGCCCTCCTGACGGCGGCCCGCGTCATCTGGGGCCGGCTGCCAGCCTGAAAGTGCAAGGGGCCGGGCCCCTGACGTCAGGGCCCTGTGCGCGTCTCGGCTGTCCGCAGGGCCAGCACGCGGCGGCGGAGCGCTTCCTCAGTGCCCCGTCGCTCGTCGTGCTCGTTCCGCTCTCTGTGCCAGCGCTCCATGGCCAGGTCGAGCTGCGCCGCCTGCAGTCGGGAGAGACGCAGGTAGGCGCCCGGCCCGCCGCCGGCCAGCGCGGCCATCCGGTCGCGGAAGCGCCTGCGCGGGCTCATCAGCACCGGCACCTCCTCCGGCATGACGCCGCCCAGGCCGGTGGCTGCCTCCTCCTGCAGGTGGCGCGTCAGCGCGGAGCCCTCGATCTGGAGGCCCATCGCGAGCAGGAGCAGGACCATGGCCAGGAAGGGCCCGGCCATGAACAGGTAGCGCGCGTGCAGCAGCAGGACCTGCGCGAATGCGCTCGTCACGCCGGCCAGCACCAGCGCCTGCCAGGCATCCCACGCGAAGTGCGCGGCGATCGCCACCAGGAAGCCGCTGGCGACCACGACCACGCGCTGGCGGAGACCGGGCAGCTGGCGGGCGACGCCGATGCCGGCGCCGATCAGCGCGGTGTAGGTGGCGTGGCCGAAGAACAGGCCGACCACCTGGCGCCAGTACCACTGGCCCACGGCGGCCTGCGCTCCCATGCCCTCGGGCGCCAGGACCGCGTACAGGTGCGTCATGTAGCTGATCGACTCCATGAAGTTGAAGCCGAAGCCGACCGCGGCGCCGTACACGATCCCGTCGACCACGTCGTCGAACTCGTCTCGCATGACGAGGTACAGCAGGAGGACCGCCGCGCCCTTGGCCAGCTCCTCGAAGATGCCGGCCGAGTAGGCAGTGGAGGCGTCGGCGGCGGGGCCCGGGACCAGGTTGGCGGTGAAGATGAGGTCCCACAGCGTCTCGCCCCAGATCACCAGGCTGGTCGACACGATCGCACCGGAGGCGGTCGCCACCAGGACCAGGAGCCACGGCTCCTTCTCGTTGCGGTCGAGGCGGCGGACCACCAGCAGGCCGAACGCCGTGGTCGGGATGCAGGCGGCGGCGCAGGCCGCCGCGACACCCGGGCCGGCGCCGCGGGTGAACGTGTACACGTCCAGGACCGTCAGCCACAGGAAGATGCCGGCCAGCAGCAGCACCCCGGCGCGCGTCATGTCGCGGACGCGCATGGTGCCCTCCGGATCGCGCAGCCCGCGGAGGAAGAACACGGTCGCGCCCATGACGAAGGCGACGGCCGGCAGGCCGAACGCCGTCGCCCGCAGCGGAACCGGGCCGATGGCGAGCGAGGCGATGGAGCTGACGACCAGCGCGGCCAGGATCGCGACGCTGAGCAGGGCGGCCAGCCCGTAGCGGTTGGGCCGCCGGAGCAGCCCGTGCGGAGCAGGTGGGCTCACTGATCCCGCAGGACGACCACGTGGTGGGTGCCGAGCAGCTCCACCGGCTCGCCGCGCGAATAGCGCACGACGACCAGCGTGTAGCTGCCGGGCAGGTTGGCGTGGAACTCTGGTGGCGTGCGGACCGGGATCAGCGTCTCGTGCCGGGCCAGGTCCGTCGCGGGCTCGGGCCCGACGTGGCCCACCTCGGAGTCCAGGCTGTCGTACCAGCGGGCGGCGACCACCATCGACGGCGGCAGCTGCTCCCAGGCGACCTGGGCCGCGAACGCCTGGTCGCGGCGGAAGCGGGTGGCTGGCGGGCCGTCGACCCGTCCGGACGCCGGGTCGTACGGGAACACGCCGACCACGTGGGCGCGCAGGTCCGTCCGCTCGCCAGGCGGCGCGAAGCGGAGCAGCGTCGCGAAGCCCAGGGCCAGGATGACGATGCCCGCCAGGCCCAGGCCCAGCATGGTCCAGTAGAGGGGACGGAGGTCCTCGCGCGGTTCGTTCACGGGCGCGCCTATTTTGGCCCCTTCCCGCGCCGCGATGTCGCGACGGGCGCCGCCTCTGGCTACACGAGCTCCAGGGCGGCGCCGCAGTTCGGGCATTCCTCGCCCGGCAGGACGGAGACCATCGTCTCGCAGATCGGGCAGAGCACGTCCATCGACGTCACCGCGGTCTCGTCCCCGTCCTCGTCGTCCTGCATCGCCTCCGGCACCGCACCCAGGTCCACGGCCGGCGCGCCGCAGTTCAGGCACAGGTACCCCGGCTGCGCCACCCGGTGTCCCTGGTACGTGCCGGCGGCGTCGACCTCGACCTCCGCGAACATGACCCGGAAGAGCGTTCCCCCACAGCGGTGTGAGCACACGAGCCACATGCGTGCAGCGTACCCGCATGGCACACTTGATCACGTGCGAGGGTTCTTCGTCGGGCTCGTCCTCATGGTCTTCATCGTGCTGACGGCGCTCTCGATCCGGCCCGGCGGCCTCCGCTACCAGCTGCGCAGCGCCCTCCGGCGCTTCAAGCTCGCCCTGATCCTGGCCGGCATCTACCTCGTCTGCTCCACCGTGCTCCGCGTCGCCTTCCCCGGCAGCGGGCTCGCGGAGGCCGGCATGGTGGCGCTGGCGGCCGCGCTCTGCATCACCTTCCTGGTCCTGGCCCAGGACCGGCCGCTCGATCAGCGCTGAGCCTCCGGCTCAGGGCCGCATGGCCCGCACCCACTGCTCGGCCAGCTCCACAGCCACCTCCTCCAGAGGGATCGAGAAGCCCAGGTGCCGCTCGGCCACGCCCCTCGTGATGAGGTGGAACAGGATCGGCCCGGCGAACGACTGCGCCGCCAGCAGCGGATGCATCCTCCGCAGCCGGCCGGCCGCCATCTGCTCGACGAGGTAGCGCACCAGCGTGCCGATCCCGCGCGTGGCCAGGTAGCCGATCGCCTCCCCGGCCTCCTCGGAGGCGCTGGTCGCCTCGAACACCAGCGTCCGGACGACGCCGACGCGCCCCGCCAGCGTGCGCGCCGCCGCCAGTGCGATCGCCGGCATGACCTCCTCCGGCGGCCTGTCGTGCAGAAGCCCGACCGTCTCCACGATCGCCTCCATCGGCGAGAACGCGATCAGCAGCTCGCGGAACAGCGCCGCCTTGCCGGGGAAGAGGCGGTACAGGCTGGCGCGCGACACGTCGGCGGCCGCGGCGACCTCGTCCATCGAGAGCCGTGCCAGCCCATCCCTGCCCACCAGCTCGAGCGCGGCGGCGAGCACGCGCTGCCGGGTGTCGGGGTCGGGCTCCAGGTCGAGCGCCTGGAGCAGGCCGTCGCGCGATCCGAAGAGCCGGTAGACGGTGGCCCGCGAGACGCCGGCGGCGGTGGCTACGTCGTGCAGCGATGCGCCCCGGTCCCTGCCCAGCGTCGCCCTGGCCGCGCCGAGCACCGCCTCCCGATCCATGCGATAAGACTAGACGAGATGTCCCGTCTTGTCTTAGCGCCGGAGGCGGTACAGCAGGTGACGGCGGAGCGGGTCCCCTGGTGGGAGGACCGGGTGGTCGAAGTCGTCGGCCGGGTCGCGGGTCATGCCGATCCGCTCCATCACCCGCCACGAGCGGACGTTGGCCGGAACGGTGAACGACACGATCTCGTCCAGGCCCACCTCCTCGAACCCGAAGGCGAGCACCGCCCGGGCCGCCTCGCTCGCGTAGCCGTGGCCCCAGTGCTCGCGGGCGAGCCGCCAGCCCACCTCGACCGCCGGCGTGAAGTGGGCCTCGAACGTCGCCGCGTGGAGGCCGACGTAGCCCGCGAAGGCGCCGCCGTCCGCCACCTCCACGGCCCACAGGGAGTAGCCCAGCTCGTCGAACGTCGCCTCGATCCGGTCGACCATGTGGTCCGACTCCTCGCGCGACAGCCGGGCCGGGTAGTGCTCCATGACGATCGGATCGGCGTTGAGCGCGGCGAACGGCTCGCGGTCGGCGTCGCGCCACCTGCGCAGCAGCAGCCGCTGCGTGCGCAGCTCGGGTCCCTGTCTCACC
>DASYBH010000079.1:0-5497 GCA_036500885.1 Candidatus Dormiibacterota bacterium | reverse complement strand
CGCCTGCTGGATCGACTGCCACTCGATGGTGACGTTGGGGTTGAGCCGGTGGTACTCGGCAGCCACCTGCTTGTGGAAGTCCACCTGCTCGACGGAGTAGTCCTCGAGCTTCAGGGTCACCGGTCCGCTGGGGGTGCTCTGCGCCTGCTGCGTCCCGCCGGTAGCGCTGCAGGCCAGCACGAAGACCAGCAGCAGCGGCGAGGCCCCGGCCAGCCACCTGGGCCCCGCGATTCTCCTCTTCTCCATCCCGTTCTCCTTCAAGTCCGACAGTCCGTAGCCGGTATCCACCGACGCAGCGCAGCGATGTCCTGGATACCGGCTGGCTATGCCATCGTCATGACCCGTTCCCGCGTGACCTCCCACCGCAGCGGCCGGCCGCTGACGTAGTTGCGCAGCTCCTCCACGACGGCGCGTCCGAGGCGACGGCGCTCCGGGCCGAGCGACCCGGCGATGTGCGGGGTCAGCACCACGTTCGGTAGAGAGTAGAGCGGCGACCCCGGCTCGGGCGGCTCGGGGTTCGTCACGTCGAGGACGGCCTGCAGGTCCGGTCGGGCCCGCAGCACCTCGATCAGCTCCGCCTCGCGCACCACGCCCCCGCGCGCGGTGTTGACGAACGCCGCGCCGTGCCGCATCGAGGCCACGTGCGCGCCGGTGATCATCCCCCGCGTGCTCTCGAGGAGAGGCGCGTGGCAGGACACGACGTCCGACCGCTCGAACACGTCCGTCAGCGAGCCCAGCTCGACGCCCAGCTCGGTCGCCTCCTCCGGGCGGACCAGCGGGTCGTGGGCGAGAACGCGCAGCTCGAACGGCCGCAGGCGCTCGCGGACCAGCCGGCCCACCGAGCCGAGCGAGATCAGGCCCACCGTGCTCTCGAAGGCGCCGTGCGGTCCGGTGCGAGACACGAAGGTGTGCGCCCGCCGGGTCTCGGCCGCGAGCCGCCAGCCGTGCTTGAGCGAGAACAGGATGACGGCCAGCGTGTACTCGGAGACCGGGATGGCGTTCACCGCGGCCGCGGTAGACACACGGATGCCGCGCTCCCACAGCGCGTCGGTGACGAAGCCGCGGATCGATCCCGCGCCGTAGAACACGGCGCGCAGCCGGGGCGCACCCGCCAGGAAGGCGGCGTCCAGCCGGGGCAGGCGCCAGCCGGAAAGCAGGACCTCCACCCGGCTGAGCAGCTCGGGAACCTCGCGCACGGACTCCGCGGTCTGTGGCGGTCCGACCACCTCCGCCAGCTCGGCGATCTCCGCCCGCTCCCGCTCGCCGTAGATCTCCTCGTAGGCGCGGCGGTCGAGCAGGTACATCGCCGCAGTCGTCATCCGGCGCTCGCCCCGGCGAGCAGCCTGGCCAGCTCGGCGGCGTGCTGCGGCAGGGCCACCTCCGGCTCGGCGATCTCCGGGTGCCACTTCTTCTCCCACTCCACCGAGAGCCAGCCACGATAGCCGACCTCGCGAAGGGCGCGCAGGGACCGTCCTACCGGGACCTCGCCCTGGCTCAGGGGCACGAGGTCCCAGGCCGCCTCGCCGGGGCGCCGGCGTCCGTCCTTGACGTGGACGTGGAGCAGGCGGTCGCCGACGAGGCTGGTCGCCAGCTCCGGCTCCTCGCCCATGCGGTAGGTGTGGAGCACGTCCCAGAGCGCGCCGACCGCCCGACTCTCGACGAGCGCGAGGAGGGCGGCGACGTCCGCCGCACGGGAGAGGCTGTCGTGCGTCTCCAGCGCGATGCCGACGCCCAGCCGCTCCGCGTCGGGCGCCACGGTGGTCAGCAGGCGGGCCATGCCGCTGGTGACCTCGGCCGCGCCGGCGCCGGCCGGCCGCTCACCGCCGAAGACGCGGATGAACGGTGACTCCCATTCGGCCGCCAGCTCGAGGTAGCCCCGCAGGTCCGCGGCCGCGGACGCGGGATGCGCGCCCGCCAGCCGGATCGACGTGTCCACGGTCACGATCGCCAGGCCCGCCCCTGCCAGGAGGTCGCGCACGCGCCTCCGCTGGCCCGCGCCGAGGTCCGGCGGGATCGTCTCGCCGTCGATCAGGCGCAGCTCCAGACCCTGGTATCCGTGCTCCACGGCAGCCTCGACCGCTCGCTCCAGGCTCCAGGCCGGGCAGGCCAGCGTGCTGAATGCGATCCGCGGTCCGGGTGCTTGTTCGACGTGTGTTCGCATGATGGATGAGGTCTCCGTACTATAGCCGTGTGGATTGGCCGCGTCAGCATGTCTAACGAAGTCGAACGACCGACGATGCGCGACGTGGCCAGGGTCGCGGGAGTCTCGCTGGCCACCGTGTCCTACGTCGTCAATGACGGTCCTCGTCCGGTCAGCGCCGGCAGCCGCAGCCGCGTCCAGGCCGCCATCCGCGAGCTGGGGTACGAGGTGCGGCGGCGCCGGTCGGAGACGCTCGTCATCGGCGTGGTCGTGCCGGACGCGACCAACCTGTTCTTCTCGCGCGCGGTCGCGGGCGTCCAGTCTGCCCTCACGGCCGGCGGCCATCACGGGCTGGTCGCGTCGAGCAATGACGATCCCGCGACGGAGCTGGAGCTGGTGCGCCTGCTGCTGCGCGGTCGCGTCGACGGCCTGATCCTGACGCCCAGCGGCGCCGTGCACGAGGAGGTGGACCGGCTGCCGGAGTCCGGCACCCCGCTGGTGGTGATGGACCGCGAGGGCGGCGCCACCACGCTGCACCGGGTGACCATGAACAACTACGACAGCGCGTTCAAGGCGGTGCGGCTGCTGGTCGAGAGCGGCCACCGGCGGATCGCCCTGCTGAACGGGCCCGAGCGCGTCGACACCGCGCGCGACCGCCTGCGAGGCTACGTCGACGCGCTGCGCTTCGCCGGCCTGCCGGAGCTCCCGCAGTACGTTCGGTCCGTGCCGTTCAGTCAGGAGCCCGGTACGCAGGCGACGCGCGAGCTGCTGGCGATGCAGACCCCGCCCACGGCGCTCTTCAGCAGCAGCGTGGTGCTGACGGCCGGGGCGCTGACCGCGCTCAGGGAGCGCGGACTGCGCTGGCCGGACGACGTCGCCATCGTCGGCTTCGGGGACGCCATCTGGGCGCCGATGGTCACCCCGCCGCTGACCGTCGTCGAGCAGCCCGCCGAGCGGCTCGGGGCCACGGCCGCGCAGCTCCTGCTGTCCACGCTGCGGGAGGGCGGCCCCCGGCGCGGGCAGCGCGTGGTGCTGGAGTCGCGCCTCGTGCTGCGCGACTCGCACTGGGGTCCGCGGGAGACGGTGCGCGCGTCCTGATCACCGCCTCGCCGAACGCACCCAAACGCCCTGGACGAATGATTTCCGAATTGGTCTGAAGCACGAAGCCACGAAGAGCACGAAGACGCACGAAGGGTTTCGAGGTCAGCCTCAGCGCTCCAGCCGGTCCCCAGATCCCCTATTCCTTCGTGCGTCTTCGTGTCCTTCGTGGCTTCGTGCTGCAACTCACTCAGCTAGACGCTCGTTCGCGCTCCCGCTCGACCAGCGCGCGGCGCAGGATCTTGCCCGACGGAGACTTCGGTATGTCCGCGACGAACTCCACGTCGCGCACCCGCTTGTAGTACACGACGCGTTCGGCCACGAACGCCATCAGCTCCGCGGCGGAGGCGTCCGCGCCGGGCCGCGTCACCACGAATGCCTTGGGGACCTCGCCGGCCTCGCCGTCCGGGCGCGGGATCACCGCCGCGTCGGCCACCGCGGGGTGGGTGAGGAGCAGCGCCTCCAGCTCCGCGGGCGCCACCTGGAAGCCCTTGTACTTGATGAGCTCCTTCAGACGGTCGACCACCGAGAAGTAGCCGTCGCCGTCGACCGTCCCGATGTCGCCGGTCCGCAGCCAGCCGTCCGGCGTGATCACTCCGGCCGTCGCCTCCGGCCGGTTCAGGTAGCCCTTCATGACCTGCGGGCCGCGGACCCAGATCTCACCGCGCTCGCCCGGTCCGACGTCCTCGAGGGTGACGGGGTCGACCAGGCGTGCCTCCGTGCTCGGGTGCAGTGGCCCGACCGTGCCAGGGGGCGGCGCGCCCCCGTCCTCGGGCTGCATGTGGCTGCCCGGGCTGAGCTCGGTCATGCCGTAGCCCTGCTTGACCAGGCATCCGAGCCGCTCGGCCACCTCGTGCGCGACCTCCGCCGGCAGCGGCGCCGCGCCCGATACCACGACGCGAACGGTGCCCAGGTCGAACCGGTCCACCACCGGGTCCCGGGCGAGCCGGAGCAGGATCGGCGGCACGAGTGGCAGCCGGGTGATCCGCCACCGCTCGACGGCCGCCAGGAGCTCCTCCATCTGGAAGCGTGGAAACACGACCAGCGTCGCGCCCCTGTAGAGCGCCAGGCTCATGACCACGACGAGGCCGTAGATGTGGAAGAAGGGCAGCACCGCGGCGGTGACGTCCTGCTCGGTCGTTCCCTCCACGGGGTGCATCTGGAGCAGCATGGCGACGAGGTTCCGGTGCGTCAGCATCACGCCCTTGGGCGCGCCGGTCGTGCCGCTGGAGTAGGGCAGGGCGACCACGTCCTCGGCGGGGTCGATGACCACCTGCGGCGGCTCGCCGTCCGTGCGCGTCAGCGACTCGAACGAGTCGTCGCCGAAGCGGATCACCTGTCGCAGCCGCCCGCGGCCGGCCTCGGCGACGCGCTCGACCAGGTCCGGCGTCGTGAATGCCACGACCGCGCCGGCGTCGTCGAGCTGCTTGGCCATCTCGCCCGGGGTGAACGCGGGGTTCATCGTGGTCACGGTGCCGCCCAGCCGGGCGACGGCGAGGAACGCGATGGGGAACTCGACGCAGCTGGGTGAGCAGATGAGCGCGACCTCGCCCCTGCGGAAGCCGGCGCGGTGCAGGCCGGCGGCCGTGCGCTCCACGGCGTCCGCCAGCTCCGCGTACGTGGTGACGCGACCTGACCGTCCGTCGATCAGCGCCGGGTGCGAGCCACGCTCTCTGGCTCGTCCGAGGACCAGCTCTGGAAGGCTCACCGGTGGGACGTCGACGTCGGGATACGGGCTCCTGTAGATCATCGACACATCGCCTTCACGGCACTAGCTATGGTGATCGCTAGCGGGTCTTCAGAGGTGGTGCCTGTTACTCCGGGCAGCGCTTATCTGGGGGGACACCCCCCCGGAACGGATGCCGTCAAGGCACGCTTCGCTCTTCGGCCTTGACAGCATCCGGGGGTCGTGGCCGTCGGGAAGTACCAGGCGGCCACTCGAGCATGCCACGACCCGCCTGACGCCGGTATCCACCGCGTACGCGCCCCCCAGGACATCGCTGCGCTGCGTCAGTGGATACCGGCGCCCGCGGCCGCTAAGGAGAGCGGCCGGCCCCGTCACACGGGGGCGGGTGGCGGTGCTCCTCACGGCGGTGAAGAGTTGACGTTCGTCGAGCACATGAGCGGCCCGGGGCTGCTGGCCGGTATCTGCCTGCTGATCTTCGTGGAGGAGTGCGGGGTGCCGGTGCCGTTCGCGCCCGGCGACCTGATCCTCGCGGTCTGCGGGGTGGCGATTCGCAACGGCCGCCTGCACCCGGT
>DASYBH010000078.1:0-4240 GCA_036500885.1 Candidatus Dormiibacterota bacterium | reverse complement strand
CGGCCGGTGGCCGGGTCCTCGGCCGACGTGAAGTAGACGCCTGGAGAGCGCACGAGCTGGGAGACGACCACCCGCTCGGTCCCGTTGACGATGAACGTCCCCTCGTCGGTCATCATGGCGAAATCGCCCATGTAGACCTCGGACTCCTTGATCTCGCCGGTCTCCTTGATCGTGAGCCGGGTCCTGATCCGGAGCGGGGCCGCGTACGTCATGTCCCGGTTGCGGCATTCCTCCACGCTGAACTTGGGGGGACCGAACTCGTAGTCCAGGAACTTCAGCTCGAAGTTCTTCCCCGTGTAATCGGTGATAGGGTTAATCTCATCGAAGAGCTCCCGGAGGCCCTCGGTCTTGAACCAGTGGAAGGAATCGAGCTGAGTGGCGATCAGGTCGTTGAGCTCGACGAGGTTCTGGATGCGGCCATAGGAGCGGCGCGCGGGAGCCTTCATCTCAGAGATCATCAAAGGGGCAGCCTCCTAGATAGCAGTCGGGCGCGCTGAGCAGCAGAAATCAGCGAGCGGGCGCAGCAGGAACGTTGATCATAACACGTTCTCCCAAGCGCTGTCGGGCACAACTGACCGCTCGACCGCCGAGGGCGCGGTGTGACTCGGCACAACGCATGTAACGGGTACGCGCCAAGTCCGGGTACGGGAATCCTTAACCTTGCTGGTCCCGAAGATCCATCGCTCGGAGTCTACCCAACCGGGCAGGCCCATCAAACCATACCGCATGCGCCCGCGGTCAGTCTCCGCGGGCCCGGCCCTCCTCCGCCGGAGGCAGCAGCTCCAGCCTGTGGACCACGTGGGCCGGCTTGGCCGCCGCGACCAGGGCGTCCAGGCGAGCGGCGTCCAGCTCCTGGCCGCCGGCCCGGGGGCGCACCCGCACCACCATCGCGAAGTTGGGTGAGCCCGGCGGATCCGGCGCCGCGCCGGTGCTGTAGGCCGTCCCCCCCGTCTCCCGGACCTCGACCTCGGCGCCCGTGATCAGCTCCAGGTAGGCGACCAGCCCCCTCGCCGTGCCCCGCGTCCGGTAGAGGCCGGCGGCCTCGGCCAGCACGGCGCGCCGGCGGGCGACCGGCCACGACTCGTCCAGCGCCAGGCCGACCCAGCCGCCCAGCCACCGCAGGAAGTCCTCCGGCGCGAGGTCGGGGTCGAGATAGGCGTCCAGGTTGTCCAGGCTGCTGAAGACCGGCGCCACCACGTCGTCCAGCGCCGACGTCAGCCGCTGCACGAAGCTGTCCTCGAGGTACATCGCCGGCAGCCGCTCGCCCAGCGGGTGCGGGCTGGCGAGCCCCGGGACGAGCGCCCGGCTCACCGGGGCAATGGGGGTGTGACGCGGTTGGCGCGATCGTCAGCGAAACCCATCAGCTCACCACCAGCACCTGGTGCTCGTACGAGAAGACCAGGGCGTGCGGCTCCAGGTCCAGCCGCTGCAGGGCGCCGCCGCGCTGGCCCGTCACCGGGTCGGCGCCGAACAGCCGCACGTCGTCCACCAGCTCGATGCCCCTGAGCCCCTGGAGCACGGCGAACACCTCACCGGAGTGCACGGGGCGGCCGAACGGCCACCCCGTGCCGTCGGGGCCGCCGATGATCGGGTTCAGGTACGTGTAGAGGGCGTCCAGGGCCTCCTCCTGGAGCCGGGCGGCGCTGGCGCCCGCCCGCGCGCGCAGCCGCGCCACCACCGTCACCCCCCGGTACAGCGCGGACTGCACCAGCACGCGCGTGCCGATCAGCCGGCACTCGTCCAACCGGCGGGCGATCGCCTGGACGGTCCCCTCCTCGGGCGCCAGCTGCTCGAAGCGGAGCCGGCCGCCGTTCGAGGCGGCCGAGGGAACGACGAGGACGCGGACCACCCCCGCCTCGGCCCCATCGCCAGCCGGCAGGCAGCGCACGCGCGCGACCTCCGGCGCGGCCTGCCTGGCGAGGAACTCGTGGTCCTCCGCGGTCACGGCGCGACCCAGGGTGCGCAGCACCATCGGGCCCCTGACCTTCGCGTTCTCCACGTCCTCGCCGTCCACGCCGCCGCTCGCCGGACGGCGGTTCTCCACGCGCGCGACGTACGGGATCGACGACTTGAGCACGGTCAGCGCCCGCGCGCCCGCGTTGCCCCGGTACCCGCCGCCCGTCCGGTAGGCCCGCATCCGCAGGTTCGCGCCCTTGGACGGCGTCCGCCCGTACCGGCGGAACCCGCCGTCGGGCTCGCGCACGGCCGGCCCGAGCTGCACCTCGCCCGCCACCGCGTCGAACACGAAGTGCGGGTCGTCCGGCCCGCTCGCCGAGAAGTCCGGGACCTCCGACCACTCCTCCCACCCCGCGTCCTCGCTCACCTCGAGCACCAGCGCGTCGCCGGGCACCACCGGCCGGCGCTGGACCGCGAAGCGCTGCCCCGGCACGCCCTCGGAGACCCCGAGCGCCTCGCCGGTCACGGTCTCCGCGTTCACGGCGTCCACCGTGCCCCCGCTCGTGAACGCCGCGATCCGCGTGATCGTGGGAGACGCGCTGTACCGGGGCTGGTCGGGCTGCGCCTCCACGACCCTGGCCCGAAGCCAGCCGGCGCGCTGCCGCAGCTCCTGCGCGGACGCCGTGTGCGTGCCGGGCACGTGGAGCACCACGTCCCCGTCCTGGTTGAGCCCGCCGGTCTCGTCGCGCTCGACCTCGCAGGCCACCCATGCGCCGCCGTTCCAGGCCTCCCAGACCAGCGGCGGGTTCGCCGGGTCCACACCGACGCCCTCGATCCGGCAGCCGAGCCGCAGCGTGACCGCGCACGAGGGCACCGCCTCGGACAGCCCGACCAGCAGCGCGTCGCCGGTGCGCGGCTCCGGACTGAAGCAGGCGAACCCCTCCCCCCGCTCCAGCTCCCCGTCCCGCCGGCGCGCCGGCTGGCCGTCGAACGCCGTGGCCGCGACCAGGAACTCGCAGGGCACCAGGTCCAGGTCCGCCACGGTGGCGAAGCCGATCGCCTCCTCCGTCTCGGTGCGCACGGTCGCGACCTGGGTGCCGGCCGGGATGCGGACCGTCTCCGGCTGGGAGGCCGCCAGCCAGAAGGTGACGGGGGCCCTGGCGGCCGTCGGCGGGAAGAGGCGGACGCCCAGCAGCTCCAGGAACTTGACGTACGCCCTGTCGGGCACGCGGTTGAGCCGGTAGATCACCTGGTCGGTCATCCAGGCGAACAGCTCGATCAGCGTCACCCCCGGGTCGTGCACGTTGTGGTCGGTCCACTCCGGGCAGCGCTGCTGCACCAGCCGCTTGGATTCGTTGACCAGCTCCTGGAAGCGGCGATCGTCCAGGTTGGGTACCGGCAGCGGCATCGTCAGTCCTCCGGCGCGATGGTGTAGAAGGGGAAGACGAGGTTGCGGGGATCGTTCGTGTCGCCCACCGAGTAGCGGATGTCGATCGTGATCAGGGCGGCGTCGTCCGGGTCGAACCCGATCTCGACGTCCTCCACCTCGATGCGCGGCTCCCAGCGGACGAGGGAGGCCCGCACCGCGACCGCGATCCGGGCGGCGACGTCCGCGTCGACGCCGGCGAACACGTAGTCGTGGATGGCGCAGCCGTAGTCCGGTCGCATCGGCCGCTCGCCGAACGCCGTGCCCAGGATGAGGCGGATGCTCTCCTCGATCTCCCGCTCGTGGGAGACCAGCGCGACGCGGCCGGTGGCGTCGGTCCGGACCGGGAACGACCAGCCGGAGCCGATGAACTCCTCGCTCATCCGATCAGCACCGAGGTCACCGTCGGCGTCACGCTGCCCGGCAGGGCGCAGCAGGTGCACGTCGACTGGGCGGTGGCCGCGGGCCTGCCGCCGATGAGGACGGTCGCGCTGCCGCTGGTCACCCTGCCCACCTGCTGAGGAGGGGCGAGGAACGGGTCGGAGGGATGCAGGCCCACGTGCGGCGGCGTGTTCATGCCGCTCGACTGCGCGACCGCGGCCGGCCTGCCGCCGATCAGCACCGAGCTGACCAGGCCCTGCGTGAGCGGGGCCGAGAAGGGCATCGGCGGCGCCGGCTGCGGCGCCCCGGTGGCCGGGTTGGGAACGAGGTGATTGCCGCACTGGCCCGTGATCCTGTCTCCCTGCACGATCGCCGGCGAACCCATCTCTCGATCCCCTCAGTTGAGCTTGATCTGCTTGCCGCTGACCTCGACGGCGTTGTCGCCGGTCAGCCTGGCCGACTTGCCCTTCATCTCCAGCTCTCCTCCCGCCTCGATGGTGACCTTCTGGCGGCTCCTGATCGAGAGCTCGTCCTGCG
>DASYBH010000077.1:0-8548 GCA_036500885.1 Candidatus Dormiibacterota bacterium | reverse complement strand
GCCGCGTCCCCGATCGTCCGCCGGGTGACGCCGGCCAGGTTGCCGGCCACACCCTCGTGCAGCAGCGGCGCGCCGGGAGCCGTGGCGGCCACCACGTCGCCGGCGGCGGGCAGCGGCTCCAGGTCGAGGGCCACCGCCTCGACGGCGTCCGCCGCCAGGTATGGGTCCTCGGCGACCACCACCGCCACGGGCTCACCGGCGTAGCGCACGCGGTCCCGCGCCAGGATCGGCCGGGGACGGTGGCCGGGGCCGGGCGACCGCACCTCTGCCGGCGGCTGGCCGAGCTCCGGCAGGTCGCCGGCGGAGAGGACCGCCAGCACGCCGGGCAGGGCCAGCGCCGCCGAGGGGTCGACGCCGCGCAGCACCGCGTGCGGCTCGGGCGAGCGGACCACCGCCAGATGGGCGAGGCCGGGAAGCCGGATGTCTCCCGCATAGCGGCCCCGGCCGGTCACCAGCGCCGGGTCCTCGCGCCGCCGCAGCGGGCGGCCGATCAGCGTCTCTTCCACCGTGGCCCACGGTAGCAGTGCTACAACGGGTGGATGCGCGTCACGGTCTGGGGCGAGAACGTCCACGAGCGGCGCGACCCGTCGGTCGCGGCCATCTACCCCGACGGAATGCACGAGACGATCGCGGCCGGCATCCGCGAGCACCTGGGGCACCCGGGCGAGGACGAGGTGCGGACCGCCACGCTCGACCAGCCGGGGCAGGGCCTGGGGCCGGAGGTGCTGGACGCCACCGACGTGCTGACGTGGTGGGGCCACGCGGCGCACCCGGCGGTGGCAGACGAGCTGGTCGCGCGGGTCTGCGCGCGGGTGCGCAACGGCATGGGCCTCGTCGTGCTGCACTCCGGCCACTACAGCAAGGTGTTCCGCGCGCTGATGGGCACCACGTGCTCGCTGCGCTGGCGGAACGAGGGCGAACGCGAGCTGGTCTGGACGGTGGCGCCCGGCCACCCCATCGCCGATGGCGTGCCGGAGGTCTTCGCCATCCCGCGGCAGGAGATGTACGGCGAGTTCTTCGACGTGCCGCCGCCCGAGGAGCTGGTGTTCATCAGCTCGTTCGCGGGGGGCGAGGTCTTCCGGGGCGGCTGCTGCTACCGGCGCGGCAGGGGCCGGGTGTTCTACTTCAGCCCGGGCGACCAGGAGTACCCGGTGTACCACCAGGCGGAGGTGCGCCGCATCATCGCGAACGCGGTGCGCTGGGCGCGCCCGCGCGGGCCGGTGGCGGACGAGCCGTACGTGGCGGTGCGCTCGGACCTGGGCTGGTTCGAGGAACGGTGAGCTGGCCGTACAGTGCCGGATGACGATCCAGATGATTGATTCTGAATTGGTCTGAAGCACGGCGGCACGAAGGTTTCGAGGTCAGCCCAAGCGTTCCAGCCGGTCGGCAGATCCAAATTCCTTCGTGCGTCTTCGTGTCCTTCGTGACTCCGTGCTGCAACTCATTCAGACAATCGGCCGCTCGAACGGGCACCGCCCCGTCCACACGGGAACCGCACCGGACTCGAACTCACTCGTCTGGCGGTCCGGCGCAAGCGACTTGCGCACTCGGGAGCCCTACACTGCCTGAATGCCCACGCTGCTCGAATCCGCCGTCGCCATCGCAGACTCGGTCGTCGCTGACCGCCGCGTTATCCACCGTAATCCGGAGCTGGCGTACCAGGAGCGGCAGACCGCCGCACTGGTCGAGTCGCGACTCCGCGCGCTCGGCATCCCTCTGCAGACCGGGGTGGGCGGGACTGGCGTCATCGGGCTGATCGAGGGCGCCCGGCCAGGCCGCACCGTCCTCCTGCGCGCGGACATGGACGCGCTGCCGATCCAGGAGGAGTCCACGGCCGAGTACGCGTCGAGCAACCCGGGAGTCATGCACGCCTGCGGCCACGACGGGCACACCGCCATCCTCCTCGGCGCGGCCCGCCTGCTGATGGAGCGACGGCACGAGCTCGCGGGCACTGTCAAGCTGATGTTCCAGCCGGCGGAGGAGGGCGGCGCCGGCGCCCTGCGGATGATCGAGGCCGGCCTGCTCGAGAACCCCACGGTCGACGCCGCCTTCATGCTGCACGTGTCCCACAACGACCCGGCCGGCCAGGTCTCCGTCGGCGCTGGTCCGATGCTGGCCGGCGCCAACAGCTTCACGATCACCGTCGACGGCCACGGCGGCCACGCCTCCCGCCCTCACACCACGGTCGACCCCGTCGTCGTCGGCGCCCACGTCGTCACGGCCCTCCAGACCCTGGTGAGCAGGGAGGCGCCACCGGACCAGCCGGCGGTGGTGACGCTGGGCAGCTTCGTGGCGGGTACCGCGCCCAACATCATCCCGGACAGCGCGGTGATCAAGGGCACGATCCGCGCCTACGACGGCGAGCTGATGCGGCACCTCGAGCGGCGCGTGGAGGAGACGGCCAGCGGCGTGGCGGGGTCGATGCGCGCCGCCGCCCACGTCGAGTACCACATGCGCTACCCGCCGACCGTCAACGACCTCGCCATGGCCGAGCTGCTCGGCGGCGCCGCCCGTTCCGTGCTCGGCGCGGCCGCGGTGCGGGAGGCGACGCCGGTCATGGCGGCCGAGGACTTCTCCTTCGTCCTGGAGCGGGTGCCGGGCGCGATGCTCCTGCTGGGCGTGCGCGCTCCCGACTGGGCCGAGCCACGGCCGGTGCACACCGCCCGGTTCGACATCGACGAGTCGGCGCTCCCGGGCGGCGTGGCCTGCATGGCGTCGGTCGCGATGGAGTTCCTGGGTTCGTAGAGCGCCGGTCAGGGCCTCGATCCCGGTTGGTCACGACGGGCGCCGGCGGACAGCTGCCGGCGCCCGTGATCGGAACTATCCGTAAGGAAGACGACTTGCCCCCCCTGACCCCCCGGCAGACGAGGGGGGGAGGTTCAGTTCAGCTCGCCGAGGCGGTCGTGGATCTCGCGCAGCCTCCGGGCGCCCGACGTCCGGGGGATGATCCCCGTGAACACGTGGAACGTGTAGGTCGTCGCCAGCCAGCGAGCGAACTCGTCCGCGCTGGCCAGGTGCGGCTCCTGGTTGATGACGACCCAGGTCAGCCGGGCCAGGACGTTGTAGCACGCCGAGCAGTCGTGGTCGTCGCCCACGGGGCACCGGCGCGTGGTCTTCAGGTCCGGCAGGTAGCAACGCATGTGCGCGCTGTAGGGGCTGGGCTTCGTGATCCGCTCGACGTTCCTGATGTTGTCGCTGCTGATCACGGGGCACACGTCGTGGCCCCAGACCTGGTCGTACAGCCGGTTCCTGGTCCCCACGTCGGCCAGGTAGTTCGTCGTGAGGATCCACTCCGGGTAGCGGTCGATGGCGCGCGCGATCTCCTCGCGGACCCGTTCGAAGCCGCTCTGGTGGTCGAAGCGGTCGCCGAGCCGGTCGTGGTCCTCGTAGAAGCTGAACATGATCAGGTTGCCGTTCTCGACGATCTCCTCGACGACCGGCATGATCTCGTGCGCGTTGCCCGGCGTCGTCGTGTAGTACCAGACGACGCGCGGGTCGGCTCGATAGTTCTTCAGCGTGCGCGCGAAGACGTCCACGCGGTCGTTGCCGCGCAGCATCCTGTCCGTCTCGTGACCTCCCCACAGGGAGATCGCGATGTTCATCCCCTCGAACCCGTCCATCGGGATCTTGATCATCCCGTTGGTGTAGGGCAGCACGTGGAACCGGTCGTGGAGCTTCTTGAGCCGCTTCAGCTGCAGCGCCGGCTCGCCGCCGACGACCGTCAGGTAGTTCGTGCCGCGCTCCAGCTCGCGCCGCACGAAGCCGTCGAACTCGTCCTCCTCCTTCGGCGCCTTGTACCGGTCCATCTCCTCGGCGAAGAAGTAGCAGCCCTTGCAGCGGAGATTGCAGTTGTGGGTGATGTCGACCACGGCCGGCCGCACCGGGCCCGCCTGGCGGATCTCGGCCGCCAGCTCGGCCAGCAGCGGGTCGCGCAGGTACTCGTCCACCGGGCCACCGTGCAGCTTCATGCTCCCACCTCCGCGTGCCGGCCGGCCGGCGCCGGCGTGATGGCGACCGGCAGCCTGGCGGGCCCCCGGAACGCGACCGAGTCGATCCAGGCCGGCTCCGCGGCCAGCTCGAGGCTCGCGACCCGGTCGAGCAGCGCGTCGAAGGCGATCGGGATCTCGAGCCGCGCGAGCTGCAGCCCGATGCACGTGTGGATGCCGTGGCCGAAGACGATGTGACGGTTGTCCGATCGCAGGACGTCGAACGCCTCCGGGTCGTCGAACTGGGCCGGGTCCCGGTTGGCCGCGTTCAGCATCGGGAAGATGCGGTCGCCGCGCGCGATGCGCCGGCCGTGCAGCTCGAACGACCGGTCGGCGATGCGGACCATCGCCTGGACCGGGCCGTCGTACCGGAACATCTCCTCGACGGCAGCCGGGATCAGCGACCGGTCCTCGCGCACCAGCGCCAGCTGGCCCGGGTTGCGGATCAGCGCCAGCACCCCGTTGCCGACGAGGTGGGCCGTGGTCACGTGGCCGGCGTACGTCAGCATGACGCACGTGGCGACGACCTCGTCGTCGGTCAGGACCTCGCCGTCGTCGGTCGCCCAGACCAGCCGGCTGACCAGGTCGTGGCCCGGCGCCGCGCGCCGGTCGGCGACCACCTCGCGGAAGTACGCCGTCATCTCGGCGACCCCGCGCGCCGCGCGCGCGTACCTGTCGGTGCGTGCCCTGGAACCGCCGACGAAGAGGTTGACCTCGTCGGACCAGACGCGCAGCTGCTCGGCGTCGCTCACGGGCAGCCCAAGCAGCGACGCCATGACCCCGATCGGGAGCTTCGACGCGAAGTCGGCCATGACGTCGATCTCGGTGCGGTCGCCGAGGTCGCCCAGGAGCCGGTCCACCGTCGCCCGGATCGGCGCCTCGGCAGCGGCGACGTAGCCGGTCGTGAGCGCCCGGCCCATCAGGCGCCGCAGGTGGGTGTGCATCGGTTGGTCGCTGAACGACGACCAGAGCGCGATCAGCCGCAGCTCACCGAACGCGTCGAGCGCGTCGCGGCCCTGGTGCTCCAGGAACGGGATGATCCGGTCGACCGACAGCGACAGCGCGTCGCGCACGTCGTCGTAGCGCGTGAGGACCCAGCCGTGCAGGTGGTCGCTCCAGTGCGCTGGGTCGACCTCCCTCAGCCGGCGAAAGGCGGGAAAGGGGTCCGCCACCGTCTCCCGGTCCCGCAGGTCGAACTCGGCCGCCGTCTGGTGTCGCGTGAACACACGCCTTCCTCCCCCTGACTAGTCCCTTCGCGATCGCTGGCCCGAGGGTAGGAGGGTCCCCGGGCCTTGTCAAGCACGATGGTGACGAACACTTGACCAGTGTGCTTGACAGCCTCTTCAAGAGACGGCGACCTCCCTGGCCGGGGCCGGCAGCAGGATCAGGCCGCCAGCGACCGGGGCGCCGACCAGCGTGCGCCGCTACTCGCCGGCGGCGGCGGCCCGAGGCCGGGAGACGATGCGCGCTGGCACGCCGACCGCGGTGGCGTGGGCCGGCACGTCGTCCAGCACCACGGCGTTCGCGCCGATGCTGGCGCCGTCGCCGATGCGGACGCGGCCCAGGACCCGCGCGCCGGCGCCGACGAGCACCCCGTCGCCGATCACCGGGAAGTCGTGGCCGTCGCGCATGCCGACTGTGCACGCGTGGATGAAGCTCGCGTTGGCGCCGATGCGCTCGGCGACGATCACCATCCCGGAAGGATGCGCGATGTACAGGCCGGGCCCGATCGGCGTCGACGGCGCGATCTCCAGCCCGAAGAGCAGCAGGTTGAGCTTCTGGAGCACCGAGGGGAGCAGGCGCACCCGGTGCGCCACGCACCAGTGGCCCATTCGATGCAGCATCGTGGCCCAGAGCGCCGGGTGTCGCCACAGCAGCGCAAGCACGTCACGCACGGTCAGGTCGACCGCGATCGGCTCTCCGTCGCGCGGCCGCACGTGCTCCACCTTCCAGCGCCGCAGATCCTGCCCGAAGCTAGCCACCGTCACTCAGAGTAGGAGCAATGCGGCCGCCCTGGCGTGGGACACCAGGGCAGCCCGCCGGGCCGGTTGTCCCGCTTGTCTGGGGGGACACGGGCGCCGAGATCCACCGCGTACGCGCTCCCCAGGACAACGCTGCGCTGCGTCGGTGGATCTCGGCGCCCCCGGAACGGATGCTGAGGAGAGCGGCCGGCCCACTCCGTGGGGTGTAGCCGCCTGCTCAACATCACATCGGCTCGCCCGACGCACCGGACGAGCCGAGCACCGCGGCGCAGAACCCGTGCGCGTCGACCGGGGTGGTGCGGCTGCTGCCGAGGTCCAGCACCGACGGCTGGAACTGGTGATCGTTCACCGAGCCCGCCAGCAGGTGCCGGGTGTCGAGCCAGCACGGCCAGGAATCGACGTTGCCCTTCAGGGCGGTGGCGGTCTGGTTGCCCTGCCCGCGGGCCAGGATCACGGCGGTCGCGTCGCCGCAGCAGATCGCGACGGACGTCTGGTCCGGACCGAGCGCCGCCGTGACGGATGACCGCTGGACGGTGATCGTGTCGGAGCGAGCGCCGCTCCAGCTCAGCTGCCACAGCTCGCTGGCGCTGTGCGACGCCGCCAGGTGGTAGCACGATGTGCCGGCCGGCACGAGCAGTCCCGTGACCTGGCAGGCGCTGAGGAAGTCCGGGCCGCCGATCGTCGCGACGCGGTTCGCCGCCGTCGGGTTGACCACCTGGTAGCCGGCCGCGCCGTAGGGGTTGAGGACCAGGCCCTGCTGGCTGAAGGCGGTGGAAAACGTGGCCAGCACGAGGTCGGCCCCGTGCCAGGCGACCGGCCACACGAGGTCGGGCGCCGGGTGGGCGATGTCGTGCTGGATGCCGCTGGTGACGTCGTGGATGGCGAGGCTGCTCACGGTCGCCGAGTTGCCCTGGTACGTCAGCACGGAGACGGCGATGTGCTGGCCGTCCGGGCTCACCGCGAAGGCCGCGTGCGCGGTGCTCGACCCGGGAATGGTGGCGAACGTCCCGGTCGAGCCGGCCGGCGTCAGGTACCGGACCGTCCGGTCGCCGTCCAGGTAGTAGACGCGGCCGTTGGCGGCACTGACCTCCGGGAGCTCGATCGCCGCGGCGCCCCCCGGACCGCTGGTGGTGCCGATGAAGGTCCGCGCGGCGGCGTGGGCGCGGGCCGCGACATGGCCGTCGGCAGCCACGAGCGCCAGGTCGTACCCCGTGCTCTGCGGACCGGTGCCGGTCGGGAAGTCGACGAGCACCGCGAGCGACTGCGACGGCGCGGCCGCGCTCGGCGTGCTCACCGGCGGTGAGGTGTGCGTCGGGCCCGGCACGGCATCCGAGCCCGGCGTCGCCGAGGGCGCCGTCCCGGAGCAGGCGACGAGGACCAGCGGAGCGAGGAGCAGGGCGAGGCTGCGCATGCTCGAAGCAACGCGCCGGGCGCCCCCGCCGGTGCCGGTGCGAGCGGCGGGCCGCTCAGTCCGGGAGGGTCGCCGCATCCTGGATCTCCGCCCACGCCCGCTCGACGTGCCGGCGCTCGGTGCGCGCGGCCCCGATCGACATCCGCAGCACGAGCCGGCCGTCCAGCTTCGTGTGCGTCAGGTACATGCTCCCCGACCCGTTGACCGTGTCGAGGATGCGCTGAGTGACCTCGTCCCCGCCCCTGTGGCGGAAGCAGACCAGGTTGAGCGGCACCGGCGCGGCCAGCTCGAACCGCTCGTCGGCGCGGACCCAGGAGGCGAAGTCCCGCGCCAGGCGGACGTGCTCGCGCACGTGGTGGCGCAGGCCCTCGGCGCCGTAGTGGCGGATGGTCGCCCACAGCTTGAGCGCGCGGAAGCGCCGGCCCAGCGGCACCTGCCAGTCGCGGTAGTCGATGACGGCGCCCGAGTCGGTGGCCGTGTTGCGGAGGTACTCGGGCAGGATCCCGAGCGCCCCGACCAGCTCCGCGCGGTCGGCCACGAAGAAGGCCGAGCAGTCGAAGTTCACGAACATCCACTTGTGCGGGTTGAAGCAGTAGCTGTCCGCCAGCTCCAGGCCGTCGTTCACGAAGCGAAACTCCGGGCAGACGGCCGCGGTGCCGCTCATCGCGCCGTCGACGTGCAGCCAGACGCGGTGCCCGGCACACACCTGGCCAATGGCGTGCACCGGGTCGATCGCGTTGGACGAGGTGGTGCCGACGGTCGCGACCACCAGGCAGGGCGTCGTGCCGGACGCCAGGTCCGCCTCGATGCGCCGGGCCAGGTCGCTCGAGTCCATCGCGCGGCTCGCGTCCACGTCGACCACCCGCAGTGACTCGCGGCCCAGACCGGCGACGCGCACCGCCTTCTCGACCGACGAGTGCGTCTGAGCGGTGACGTAGACGGCCAGTGGCCGGTCGACGCCAGTGCGGTTGGCCCGCCCACCGGTCGCACGCTCACGGGCGGCGACCAGCGCGCACAGCACCGCGCTGGACGCGGAGTCCTGGATGACCGCGCCGCCGTCGCCCGTGGAGCGGAAGCGGTCGGGCAGGCCGAGCAGGTCGACCAGCCAGTCCAGCACGTGGGTCTCCAGCTCGGTGCACGCCGGGCTGGTCGCCCAGAGCATGCCATTG
>DASYBH010000076.1:0-9181 GCA_036500885.1 Candidatus Dormiibacterota bacterium | reverse complement strand
CGCCCAGCTCATGGAGGCGGCCCGGCGGGACCTGCCGGACCTGGAGGCCGACTTCGCGGCGGGCGAGTTCGCGCCGCTGCTGGACTGGATGCGCGATCGCGTGCACCGGCACGGCCGCAAGCTCACCCCGGACCAGCTCGTGGAGCACGCGACCGGCCAGCCGATCAGCGCGGGACCGTGGATCGCGTACGCACGGGGGAAGTTCGGCGCGCTGTACGGGTTCTGATGGCGGCCGGCGGCGGCCCCTTGCGCGCGCGTTCGACATAGAGTTGCCGGGGGAGCCCGCCGGCTTGACCGGCGGTCCTCGGCATGGTGTCTCGTATGTCCCCTACTGAGGAACGGATGGGCCAACGGCTCGCACGCTGACGGTCGTCGCGGAAAGCCTGAATGCTGACCTCTGGACGCGCAACCGCAAGCACGTCCGATGCTGCCCGACCTGGCAGACCCTTACTCCGGCGACTGAACGCAGTTGCGGTCTTTGCAACTCCAGGGGCGCCGGGACCGTAATAGGTTCGATGAGAGCAATCCCCTTGCTGGTGCTGGTGATCACCGCCGCCTGCGGCGCCGCCGCCTCGGCGTCAGCCCCGCTCCGGGTGCCACCCCCGACTGCCAACCCAGGCCCGTCGGCGGTGGCCGCGCCAGCCGGGCCGGTCGCGCCCACCCCCGCTCCCACCGCAGCCCCGCCGGCGCCGGTCCCGCTCACGTTCAGCGCGACGATCGTGCACGCGCCGGGCGCTCGGGTCCGCTCCGGTCCCGGCCTGGACCAGCCGGTGCTCGACATCGACCGGGTCGGCCGAACGGAGACGTTCGACGGCTGGTTCCAGCGCGCGGACGATCAGCCGCTCCCCGACGAGGTCACGGGAAGGATCGAGCCCTGGAGCCGCGACTGGTTCCACCTTGCTGACGGCCGCGGGTGGGTGCACAGCGCGTCGGTGCGGGGCAATCACCCGGATGGGATGCCGCAGCGCCAGTGGACGCGCCCCGGCAGTCCGGCGAATCCTGCCGCCGGCCTGATCGAGATCCCGGCCGGCCTGCAGCAGCACCCCGTCACCTGCGAGCTCGCCTCGCTGAAGATGGCGCTGGCGGGCCGCGGGATCGCCGCCGACGAGCTGTCGCTGCTCGCGCTCACCGGGGACGACCGCCGTCCCGCCGAGGCGGATGGAAGCGGCGACATTCGGCGCTGGGGCGATCCCAACCAGGTGTTCGTTGGCGACCCCGACGGCCACATCTCGGCGCACACCGGCTACGGGGTGTACGCGGCGCCGATCGCTGCCGCGGCCAGGCGGTCGGGTGCCTCGGTCGTTGCCGCCGGGACCGGCATCGCGCCCGCGGCCGTCTACGCCGCGGTCATCGCCGGTCATCCCGCGGTGGCATGGGTGACGAACGACTACCGCCCCGCGTCGGTGCGTACCTGGGTCGCCTGGGATGGCTCGACCGTCCAGTACGCGCTGAACGAGCACGCCGTCCTCGTGGTCGGGGTGACGCCCGGATCGATCCTGGTCAACGACCCGATGAAGGGGCAGGTGTGGCTCACCCGTACCCAGTTCGAGGCGGGGTATGCAACGTTCGACGACATGGCGGTCGTCATCCGCTGAGCCCGCGAGGACGGCGCCGGCCGGGGGTGCCGCGCGCTCAGTGCCGCGTCGAGCCGAAGATGGCGACTCCGGCCACGATGGTGAGGATCACCACGATCGCAACGACGATGAGCACCAGCAGGAGGTGGACGTAGCCGAGGATCAGCCCGGCCAGCGCGAGGCCGCTGCCTGACTCTTCTGTCCGCCGGATCTGGCCCCTGGCCATGTGCCCGGTGATGATCGCGACGACGGCGCCGATGACCGGCACGACGACGTAGGAGGCGAGACCCGCGACCAGGCTGACGATCGCCAGCGAGTTGGTGGGCCGGTCCGCCGGGTACGAAGCCGGCAGCGGCGGCTGCTGGGGCGGATGGGCGGGTGGCTGCTGCACAGCACCATCGTAGATGCCGGATACCATCAGTCGGAACAACTCATGGAAGGGGCCTCCGAGACGATCCGTCAGCGACTGCGGGCGGTGCCCGACACTCCCGGCGTCTACCTGATGCGCGACGTGTCGGGCACGGTGATCTACGTCGGCAAGGCGCTGCGCCTCCGCGATCGCCTGCGTTCGTACTTCACGCCCGGCTATGCGCAGACGCCGCGCATCGCCGATCTCGTGCGCAGGGTGACCGACTTCGAGTTCGTCAAGGCCGAGAACGAGGTCGAGGCGCTGGTGCTGGAGTGCAACCTGATCAAGCACTACCGGCCCCGCTTCAACATCCGGCTGAAGGACGACAAGAACTACCTCTACCTCAAGCTGCCGGTGACCGAGGAGTTCCCGCGGGTCCACTACACGCGCCGGATCCTGGACGACGGCGCGCTGTACTTCGGGCCGTACACGAGCGCTCAGAGCCTGCGCAGCACGGTCAAGAGCATCCGGCAGCTCCTCCCCTTCCGGACCTGCTCGGACGACATCTTCAAGCAGCACAAGGTGTGTCTGGACTTCCACATCCGGCGCTGTCCGGGACCGTGCGAGGGCCGCATCGACAGCGCTGAGTACGGCGCCCGCATCCTGGACGTCGCCCTGTTCATGGAGGGCCGCTCCGATCAGCTCACCCGCCAGCTGCGGCAGAAGATGAGGGTCGCCGCCGAGGGGCTGGACTTCGAGAACGCCGCCCGCTACCGCGACCAGCTCCTGGCCATCGAGAAGATCGCGGACCGGCAGAAGGTGCTGACCCGCAGTCGCGAGGACCAGGACCTGGTCGCGTACGCTCGCGAGGGTCGCGACGTCTTCGTCGAGGTCGCGTACGTGCGGCAGGGCAAGATGGTCGGCCACGACGGCCACGCGCTGGAGGGCGCGGCGGAGGCGTCCGAGTCCGAGCTGCTCCGCGGCTTCCTGCTCATGTACTACGGCAGCGCCACGCACGTGCCGCGATCGGTCCTGCTGGCCGGCGAGATCGACGAGCCCGAGCTGGTCGCGGACTGGCTGAGTCAGCGCCGCGGCGGCCCGGTGGCGCTGGAGGTGCCGCAGCGGGGGCGCAAGAAGGCCCTCGTCCAGCAGCTGGCGGAGACCGCCCAGGACGAGCTGAAGCAGCTCCGCATCCAGGCGGACTACGATCGCAGCCGGACCGAGCCGATGCTGACGGCCCTGGCCGATGCCCTGGAGCTGGACCAGCCACCCCGCCGCATCGAGTGCTACGACATCTCCAACATCCAGGGCGAGTCGGCGGTCGGCGCGATGGTCGTCTTCGAGGACGGGCGGCCCCGCAACGATCACTACCGCAGCTTTCGCATCCGGTACACGCCAGGGCCCAACGACTTCGCCATGCTGCAGGAGGTGCTCCGCCGCCGGCTGGAGCGGCTGGAGATGGCGCAGCGCCGCGAGGACGCCGCCGAGGTGGGGGACGCATCGTTCTCGAGCAGGCCCGACATGATCCTGATCGACGGCGGCAAGGGTCAGCTCAGCGCGGCGATGGAGGTCATCGAGGATCTGGGCTACGCGGACATCCCGACGTTCGGGATCGCGAAGGAGCGTGAGGAGCTGTTCGCCCCCGGCCGCTCGGAGCCGATCGTGCAGGAGCACGACTCGCCCGGCATGTTCCTGGTCCAGCGGGTGCGGGACGAGGCGCATCGCTTCGCGATCACGCACCATCGCAAGACCCGCTCCCGCAGGGCGCTCTCCTCGCCGCTGGACTCGGTCGAGGGCATCGGGCCCGCGCGCAAGCGGCTGCTCATGCGGACGTTCGGCAGCCTGCCGGCGATCCGCGACGCCCCCGTCGACGAGATCGTGAAGCTCGGCATCCCGGAGCGGGTCGCGGTGCGACTCAAGGAGCTGATCTGACGTGGCTTTGGTGATCGTGGGCGCCGCCCGCGCCGATCTGCGCGACACGGCGCTGCGGGCGTTCGAGGCCGAGGGCTGGGCCCGCGCCCTCGAACTGCATCCCTGGACCGATGCGGACGCCGTCCTGGAGGCCGCCGGGGCGGGGGTTCTCAGCGAGGCGGATGCGCGCGGCATCCGCTACGTGCTCGTGCACCACGGGCCGGACGACGGCGTGCCGGATGGCACGTACGCGCGTGCGCACCACCGGGTGGAGGCCGCCCAGCTCCCCGACCTGGCCCGCCGGCTGCGCTCCCGCGAGCGCCTGCTGGTCACGTGCCTTGCCTTCGCCTTCAAGAACGGCATTCCCGAGGGCAGCGCCTGGGTGGTGGACACCCGCTTCCTGGCCAATCCCTACTGGGTGCCCGAGCTGCGCCCTCTCGATGGCCGAGATGCGCGCGTGCGCGACCACGTGCTCGGCCAGCCGCCGGCGCGGGCGCTGCTGGAGGGTCTGGAGGCGACCGTGGTCCCACTCCTCGCCGCCTACTTCGAGCGGGGCCGCACGGAGCTGACGATCGCCTTCGGGTGCACCGGCGGCCACCACCGCTCGGTGGTGCTCGCCGTCGAGATGGCGGAGCGACTTCGGGCCGTCGAGGGCATCGAGGTGGCATGCCGGTTTCGCGAGCTCCAGGTTTGAGGTGCCTCGTCATCGGCGGGGCCGGGTTCGTCGGCGTCGCGGCCTGCCGCGAGCTGATGCGGAGGGGCGTCGAGACGATCGCCGCCGGGCGGACGAGCCGGCCGTACGGCACGTTCACCAGCTACCTCGCTCTCGACCGCACCGACCCGGCCCAGCTCGCGGACGCGATGCGCCGGACCGCCCCCGACGTCGTCCTCGACCTGGCGGCCTACCAGCCGGCCCAGGTGCGCGCCGCGCTGGACGCGTTCCACGGCGAGCGGTACGTCTTCGTGTCCACCGGCGTGTACCCCGACCTGCACGGCCGGCCCGCTCGCGAGGCGGATTTCATGCCTCTTGCCGGGGAGGCGCCGTCAGCGCCGCTCGACTACCTCGAGGGCAAGCGCTGGTGCGAGACCGTGCTGGCGCGCAGCACGGGCGTGCCCTGGGTCGTCGTCCGGCCGCCAGCCGTGCTGGGCCCGGAGGATCACACGCTGCGGATCGCGGCCTATCTCCAGCGGCTGGAGGACGGCGGGCCGCTCCTGGTGCCGGAGGAGTCGTACGAGCGGCAGGCCGGACTGGCCTGGGTGCGCGACGTCGGCTTCGCGTGCGCGCTCGCCTGCGACCTCGATCGCGACGTCACCGGCGCCTACAACGTGGCGTTCGAGGGCGTCAGCCTGCGCGGCCTCCTGGAGGCGGCGGGGCGTGCGCTGGGGCGGCCTGCGCGGCTCGTGCCGATCCCGTACGCGCGGCTGCCAGACGGCGCCAGTCCGTACGGGCCCAACCCGCGCCGCTCGGCCGGGTACGACCTGGAGCGCATCCGTGGGCTCGGGTTCGAGCCCAGCACCGCCGAGGACGCGCTGGCCGAGACGCTGACGTGGTACCTCGCCCGGCGCCCATCCCACCCCGGCTACGCCGGCCGGCCGCGGGAGCTGGAGCTGGCCGCCGGCCGCTGACCCGGCGGCTCTCCAGAGGTTCAATCTGGAAGGGGTGAGGGGCCAGAATGGCCGTCCCTCGTTCGGGTCGCTCCGACCAGCGGTGCAGCAATGAGGAGAGCGGCCGACCCACTCTGTGGGGCAGGGCGCTCACATCGTCGTCGCCAGCGCCAGCGGCAGGACCGCGGGCGCGCCTGCCTCGCGGAGCAGTCTCGCGACCACGGTCATCGTCCAGCCGCTGTCCACCCGGTCGTCGACCAGCAGGACCGGTCCCTGGAGGCAGGGCAGCTCGGTCGCCACCTCGGCCGGCAGGCGGAACCGGCCCCACAGCGCGCGCAGCCGCTGGGCGCTGTTCTGGGCGCCGGCGCCATCGCCTCCGCGTGCGCCCTCGACCCGTCCCAGCAGCGGCAGCCGGCCCACCCGCGCCAGCCGGCCGCCGAGGCTCTCGATCAGCTGCGGCCGGGTGTGCGACCCGATCGTCACGACGGCGGCCGGCCGCTGCGCCCAGCCCCACGTGGCCAGGACGCGGACCACGGCGTCGAAGACGTCGTCCGGCACGGGCCCGTCGGCCTGGGCGGGGCTGAGCAGCTCGCGCAGCCTGCCGCCCCACCCGCCGCCGGCGAGGCGGCCCAGGGCGCGGCCGGGCTCGGCGGCGGCGGTCGCGGGGATGCGCCCGCGCACGTCTATGCCGAGGGCGGGCATCGCGGTCGGCCACTGCTTGCGCGGATCGATCGTCACGCCCGGCTTCCGCATTCGCTCCCGCGCGGCGACACGCGCACCCTCCGAGATCACCGCGGGGAGGTGTCCGCCGTCGCAGTTGTCGCACCGGCCGCAGGGCCCCGCGTCGGGGTCGTCGAGCTGCCTGCGCAGGAACTCCATGCGGCAGTTGCTGGTGTCTATGTAGTCCAGCATCGCGCGCTGCTCGCGCTGCCTTGCCTCGGCGACCGTCGCGTACCTGTCGGCGTCGTACGTCCAGGGACTGCCCGTCGCCTCCCAGCCGCCCCGCACCCGGCGCACGGCGCCGTCGACGTCCAGCACCTTGAGCATCATCTCGAGCCGGCTGCGCGTGAGGTCGACGCGCGTCTCCAGCTCGGCTGTCGACAGGGTGCGGCCGGACCCGGCCAGCGCAGCCAGCGTGGTGCGGACCTGGTGCTCCGGCGGGAAGGCGAGGCTGGCGAAGTATGCCCAGATGTCGCGGTCCTCGCGGGCCGGGAGCAGCACCACCTCGGCGCGCTCGACCCCGCGACCGGCTCTGCCGACCTGCTGGTAGTAGGCGACCGGGGAGGGGGGCGCCCCGACGTGCACCACGAACCCGAGGTCCGCCTTGTCGAAGCCCATGCCGAGCGCGCTCGTGGCGACCAGCGCCTTCACCCGGTTGGCCAGCAGGTCGTCCTCGGCGCGCTCCCGGTCCATGGTGTCGGTCTGGCCGGAATAGGCGGCGACCCGGTGGCCGTGCTCGCGCAGGTGACCGGCGATCTCCTCGGCCGCGGCCACGGTGAGGGTGTAGACGATCCCGGAACCCGGCAGGTCGGCGATGTGGTCGGCCAGCCAGGCGAGCCGGTGCTCGTTGGAGGGCAGCGCCACCACGGAGAGGCGGAGGCTCTCCCGGTCCAGCGTGCCGCGCAGCACCTCCACGTCCACCCCGCCCATGCCGAGCTGCTCGGCCACGTCGCGCGTGACCCGCGCGTTGGCCGTGGCCGTCGTGGCGAGCACGGGGATGCCCGCCGGCAGGTCCTGGAGGAGTGTGCGCAGGCGCCGGTAGTCCGGGCGGAAGTCGTGACCCCAGTCCGAGATGCAGTGCGCCTCGTCGACGACGACCAGGCCGGCCGACTCGGCCAGCTGCGGCAGCACGCGGTCGCGGAAGTCCGGGTTGTTCAGCCGCTCGGGGCTGACGAGCAGGACGTCGACGGCGCCGGCGCGGACCTCCGCGTACACCTCGCCCCACTCCTCGACGTTGGCGGAGTTGACCGTCCGGGCCCTGATGCCGGCCCGGCCGGCGGCGGCGATCTGGTTGCGCATCAGCGCGAGGAGCGGAGAGACGATCACGGTCGGTCCCGCACCCGCCGCCCGCAGCAGCGCCGTGGCCACGAAGTAGACGGCGGACTTCCCCCACCCGGTGCGCTGCACGACCAGCGCTCGCCGGCGCTCGACCGCCAGGGCCCGGATGGCGCGCCACTGGTCCTCCCGAAGGGCGGCCGGGCCGCCCACGAGCGCGCGCAGGCGCTCCTCCGCCTGGGCTCTGACGACTGCGTGCTGCTCGACCATGGCTGCTATGTGTACCAGGCGAGGGGTGGGGGGGCCAACCTCGTTAACGGGAGGGCGGCCCGGCGCCGGTATCCACCGCGTACGCGCTCCCCAAGACATCGCTGCGCTGCGTCGGTGGATGCCGGGCGACCGTAGCGGCTCTCCGCCTCATATGATCGAGGCTCTGGCCGGGTCCGGCTCGCTCCGGCCCGCCCGGGCTCATCGATGTCACCTCCTTCGGTGAGACCGCAGCGCGCCTCCCGTGAGGCGGCTGCGGTTCGCCGATCATCAGCGTCCGGCCGTTTCGATCTGGCTCATCCAGCAGCGGCCGGAGACCCGGCCGAGACCTGCCCCGCCGGCTGGCCGCGTGAACCGGCAGGTCTTTCGCCCCGGTACAGCTCGATCCCAGCCCAGACGCGGAAGACGATGACGAGGAGGAGGGCCAGGACGAAGCCGATCTGGGCGTTGGCGATCAGCACGCTGGCCATCGCCGAGACACCGGCCACGAGGGCAATCGCACCCAGGACCCTGGGCAGAGCCCTCTGGCTGACCGCTGTCCACCCGGCCGCCAGGAGCGACAGGCCAGCGAACAGGTTGCCGAAGCCCTGGTAGCCCCCGGTGAGGGCGGTGAACGCGGGCCAGGCACTCTGGGCCGCCGCCGGCTCGTGCCCGGCGAGGCTCACAAAGATCGGGATGCCGATCCAGAACGAGAGCGCCACCAGGCCATCTCCCACGTTGCCCGCGATGCCGAAGTACAGGGTCGCCGCGCTCAGCAGGGGCGCTCTCGACCTGAGCCTTTCCGCGAGCCCGGACAGGAAGAGCAGGGTCAGAGCCACTCCGGCTGCGCCGAAGATGACAGCCACCCTGACAGAGCCACCGTGGTCCCGCAGAAAGGCGATCGCCGAGGCGGGGTCACCGAACGACGCCTGCTGGAAGCCGCTGAGCGAGAAGAAGAGGAACTCGCCGGCCAGGGCGAGCGCTGCCAGGATGCCAGCGATTCCGGCGGGCCGTGTCGCCGGCGTGCCGCCGTGGTCTCGAGAACCAGTCTTTAGCGCCATTTCTCCACGTACTCCTTGGGTTGAGGCTCTCCTCTCCGGATCGCCTCCAAATGCGTGACAGCATCACGGATATGCGTGATAGTAGCACGTAGATGGGTGATGGTGTCAAGCAGATGCCGTAGGATTCGTGGCGTGAACGAAGCACCTCCACATGGAGCCGATACCGTTCCCCAGGCCCTGGGCCGGCTCCGAGTCGCGCTGGAGGACGCCTATGTGAGGGCCAGCCGAGAGCTTGGCCTGACGCCTCAACAGGCCGAGCTCCTGTGCGCGGCGATGATTCCGGCGACGGTCGGCGAACTGGCGCAGACGCTGCGCTGCGACCGCTCGAACGTCACCCGCATCATTGATCGTGCCTCGACGCGCAGCCTCTTCAGGAGGCGGGGAGGCGAGGAGGATGGGCGGGTGACGATTGTCGAGCTCACCCCGGAGGGCGAGCGCCT
>DASYBH010000075.1:0-3599 GCA_036500885.1 Candidatus Dormiibacterota bacterium | reverse complement strand
GATCGACCAGGAACTCAGGCGGCGAATTGCCGCGTCGCCGCACGTACCACGTCTTCGACCTCGAGGCCGGTGAGCCCGAAGTCCCCGGCCAGCTCAGCGATCGAATCGCCCGCGAGCCAGCGGTCGACGACGTCCTCCGTGCGCACCCCTGTTCGGTCGAGGAATGGCCGGCCGAATGCTCGGTCGAGGTCGACGATCACGCGCGCGTGCTCGTAGCCCGGCAGCTCGATCCGTTCTGCCCAATGGTCGCTGTCGTAGGTGATCCGGCGCAGGTAGTCGCGCACGATCGGGGTGAACACCCGCTGCTGGTTTCTGACCACGACCAGCTCGGTGACGAGGTTCTGGTCCACCGATGTGCCGTAGTCGTACAGCACATCGGCACCGTCCGTGTAGAGGCGGTCGCTGGCGAGCGCGTGCTCCAGGCCCACCTCCTTGTCGAGTCTCTCCAGTGCCGGCCGGATGCGTTGCAGTGACACGCCCGCCTTGCGGAACGCGCTCAGCACCAGCCCCTCGGCGAGTCCCAGGAACGGGATGCTCGGCTCCCTGCCGCGCGTCGGGAGGGACAGGACGATCGGCCTGCCCACGGTGGCCGGCCGCCCGGCCACCGCTCGCTCGTAACCGTGTGCCCAGCCCTGAAACGTGGACGCCGGGACACCAAGCCATCCGGCTGCCTCACGCATGGTGAACAGGCCGTGACTCACCCGGGGGTCTTGGGGGGGCAGGGGACTGACGTGGGAGCTCAGGACCGCTTCTCCTCCTGGGATCGACCGGCGCCGATCAAACAGGTGTTCTCGTACGCCCAGATCCTACCGCACGCCACGCCTGGAGGGCGTCCAGCAGGCGGGCGTTGTCCGCCGCCGTGCGCACGGTCAGGCGCAGGTGGCCGGGCAGCAGCGGGTGGTCGGCGTAGTTCCGGACGACCATCCCGTGCGCCTCCAACCAGTCGTAGGCGGACTGCGCCTCGGCCGAGGAGGTCCACCGGGTCAGCAGGAAGTTGGTGTCGGACGGGTGCACCTGGGCGCCGGCCGCCCGCAGGCCGGCCGTGAACGACTCCCGCTGGGCCAGCACGGCCGCCACGTTGGCCCGCATCGCGGCCAGGTCCCGGAGCGCGGCCGCTCCGACGCGGGCGGTGACGCGGCACACGCTGTTCGGCGGCCGGACCCGATTCAGCAGCTCGACCACCGGCGGCTGGGCGACGCCCCACGCGAGCCGCATGCCGGCCATGCCGAACGCCTTGGACATCGTCTTGACGACGACGAGGTTGGCGTGGCGGGCGACCAGCGGGACCGCCGACCAGCCGGCGTACTCCGCGTACGCCTCGTCGATGACCACCAGGCACGGCGCCTGCGCGACCAGCCGTTCCAGCACGGTCGGGTCGGCCGCGTTGGCGGTCGGGCTGTTGGGGTTGCAGAGCCACAGGATCTTCGCCCCCCTCGCCGCCGCCAGCAGGCCGGCGACGTCGAGCGAGAAGCCCTCCAGCAGCGGCACGCGCCGCGTCTGCCCGCCCATCTGCGCCGTGACGATCGCGTACATCGGGTACGTCGGCGCCGAGACGACCACCGGATCGCCGTTGTCGAGGAATGCCTTGGACACGACGTCCAGCACCTCGTCGGCGCCCGCGCCGACGACGATGTGGTCATCGGGGACCCCGCAGTAGTCGCCGAACAGCGGCGTCAGCTCCGCGTACCCGGTGTCGAAGTACTCGTTGGGCAGGCGCTCCTGGCGGGCCCGCTCCATCGCGGCGTCCCAGGCCGCCGGTGGGAAGGGCGACGTGTTCAGGTCGAAGCGGAGCACGTCCTCAGCCCGCAGCCCGTGCCGCGCGGCCACGGCCTCGGTCGAGAGCTCCCAGACGTAGGGGTCGAGCTCCAGCACGGTCCGGCGTGCAAGCTGCTCTGGTGATGCGGCCATCGCCGCGAGTGTAGCCCGCGCCGGCGATCGGGGCCGGGCGTGAGCCCGGCCCGCCGTCAGCCGGCCAGCAGCAGGTGGCGCCGGAACCAGCCGACCACCGCCGTGCTGGCGGCCAGCACGTTGGCGGTCCTGGTCAGGCTGTGGCCCTCGTCAGGGAACAGCAGGTACTCCACCGCCACGCCCCGGCCGCGCAGGCTCTCGACGACCTGCTCCGCCTCCACGACCGGGACGTTCGTGTCGTTCGCGCCGTGGATGACGAGGGTCGCCGCCCTCGCCCGGTCCATCCGGTGGATGGGCGAGAGCCGCCGCAGCAGCTCGGCCTCGGTGTCGGGATCTCCGTACTCGATCCTGGAGACCGCCGCCATCCAGGGTTCGGTGCTGGCGAAGAAGGTCTCGAAGTTGACGAGGCCGGCGATCGTGCAGGCGGCGGCGAACAGGTCGGGGTACTCGGTGATGCCGGCGGTGGTCATGAACCCGCCGTAGGAGCCGCCCATGATGCCCAGCCGGCCCGGCTCGGTGATGCCTGACCCGAGCAGGAAGTCGGCGCATGAGCGGATGTCGCGAACCGCGTTCACGCGGAGGGCGCCGTTGTCCAGGTTGACGAACGTCTTGCCGAAGCCGCTCGAACCGCGGACATTGGGCGCGAGCACGGAGATCCCGCTGGCCACCAGCGCCTGGTAGATGGGCGCGAACCTGGACAGCTCCTGGGACTCCGGGCCGCCGTGGAACTGCAGGACGACCGGTCCCGGCCGGTCCGAGGCCCGGTACAGCCAGCCGGTGAGCTCCAGCCCGTCGTGGGCGGGAAACCGCACGAGCTCAGGGCGCACCAGCCCGTCCAGGTCGACGCCGGCCGGCACGTGGCGCGTGACCTGCCGCAGCCGGCCGCCGGCGCGGTTCCAGGTCCAGACATTGGCCGGCATCGCCGCCCCGCTGGCCAGGATGGCGAGACGCTCGCCGTCGTGCGAGAGATCCACGCCCCAGATGGTCTCGGCCGGCGGCTCGGGCCCGGGCTCACGCCGCCCGGTGGCCAGGTCGACCAGCTCGATCTCGAAGCGGCCCCCGCGTGCGTTCCAGACCAGCACGCCCCGACGGCGATCGGACGACGTGGCGAAGAGGGCCAGCTCGGCGTCGTCCCGGCCCGCCAGCACCTGCGGCGCCGGCCGGCCGGCCAGCGCCTCGGCCACGTCCAGCCGGGCCAGCGCCACGAGCTCTCGATCCAGGTTGGTGGCGAGGTACACGAACCGCCCGTCCGGCGAGAAGCGGGCCTGGCGATTGGTGGCCGGCCCGTCGTGGGGCGTCAACACCACCTCGCGCCGGGTCGCCAGGTCGACCGCCACCACGTCGGAGTCGCTGCGCTGCCGGACCCGCTCCAGGAGGGCGTGGCCGCCGTCCGGGCTGACGTCCGCGATGCGGCCGACGCCGCCCAGGTCCGCCACCAATCGCCGCTCGCCCGTCTGGGGGGCGACCAGCAGCGCATCCATGGTCGCCGCGGACCGTTCGTTGGAGGCCAGGAGCAGCTGGCCCTGGGGAGACCAGCCGGTGAACCGGTTGGTCTCGGCGCCGCCCCTGGTCAGCCGCCGAAGGCCGGTCCCGTCCGGCCGGGCGACGTCGACCTGCGTGTTCATGCCGCCGCCAGGCGCCACGGTCAGCGCCAGCCACCGGCCGTCGGGCGACCAGTCCGCGCTCGTCAC
>DASYBH010000074.1:0-8813 GCA_036500885.1 Candidatus Dormiibacterota bacterium | reverse complement strand
GTCTCGCGGCCTCGAGCTCCACCTCCCGTCCGGCCGCACCGCGAGCGAGGTCGTGGTCCGCGACGCGGCGCAGCTGGCATGGGTGATCAACCTGGGCTGCATCGACCGCGACCCGGTGCCCGGCGTGCCGTGGTCGCAGGTCCGCGAGGTGGCGAGGGTGGCCAGGCAGGTGCTGGAGGACTTCGGCCTGACAAGATTGAGGGGGGGCACCAATGAGCAAGAAGGATTCCGCTGCCGCGACTCGACGCACGCCGCCACGCAGGCGGCCGAGGCGCGGCAGCGGCGCGCCATGGCTTCTGCCCGTCGGCGTCGGCGTGGCCGTGATCGTCGCGTTCGTCGTCATCCTCGTGCTGTACGCGCGCACCGGCAACGAGCGGCAGACGCACGCGGCGGCGGGGGCCACCGGTCAGACGATCGACGGCATCCAGTGTCAGACCGCCGAGCAGGTCGTCTACCACATCCACTCCCACCTGGCGATCTTCGTCAACGGCCAGCCAGGGACCGTCCCGATGGGCATCGGCATCCCCAACGCCCAGGTCGAGAACACGTCCATCGGGCCCTTCGTCACGGGGGGGTCGTGCTTCCACTGGCTGCACTCGCACGCGACGGACGGCATCATCCACGTGGAGTCTCCGAGCCAGCGCCAGTACACGCTCGGCAACTATTTCGACATCTGGGGCGAGCAGCTGAGCCCGACGCGGGTCGGCGCGGACACCGGCACCGTGATCGCCTACGTGAACGGCGAGCGCTACACGGGCGACCCGCGTGAGATCCCGCTCACGGTGCACGCGGTGATCCAGCTCGACGTGGGCACCGACGTCGCGCCCCGGCCGTACACGTTCGCGCAGGGGTTGTAACGGACACGTCGGCCCCAGAAGTAGGGGGCCGGGCTAGTGTGCGACGGGTGCCCGACCCCCCCAGCCGAATGGGTGATGCCGATACGAGACGGGGTCGATGGCTCCTTCGCCGCCATGGTGGTTCCGGAGCCATCGCCCCCTGAGCGCCGCGGGGATGCCTCGTTCATGGGGAGGACGGAGCAACCCGCGACACATGCTGAGCATCGTGACGCGAGCGGCCGGAGTGCCAGCAGGGCCAACGCCCGGCCGTTCGCCTGCCGCCTTCTGGGCCAACCGGTTGCCGCCCTGCTCTGGTGCAGCATCGCGGCCGAGGGAAGACGTGGTGGTCGTCCGCTCTGGGGTTTTCTGTCCTCGACCCCGGTCACCACCTGACCCTGATCCGCCGCTCGCAATACGATGCGAGGATGCCTGAGCGCAGCGAGGTCGTGGAGGTCTCCGGCCGCGAGGTCACCATCACCAACCCGGACAAGGTCTTCTTCCCCCGCACCGGCCGCACCAAGCTCGACCTGGTGCGCTACTACCTGGCGGCGGCGGAGGGCGCGCTGCGCGGGGTCAGGTCCAGGCCGATGGCGCTCAAGCGCTTCGTGAACGGCGCCGAGGGTGAGGCGTTCTTCCAGAAGCGGGCGCCCACGTCCCGGCCGGAGTGGATCGAGACCGTCGAGCTCCGCTTCCCGTCCGGCCGCACCGCGAGCGAGGTCGTGGTCCGCGACGCGGCGCAGCTGGCGTGGGTGATCAACCTGGGCTGCATCGACCTCAACCCGCACCCTGTCCGGGACGCCGACCTCGACCATCCCGACGAGCTGCGCATCGACCTCGACCCGGTGCCCGGCGTGCCGTGGTCGCAGGTGCGCGAGGTGGCGACGGTGACCAGGCAGGTGCTGGAGGACTTCGGCCTGACCGGTTGGCCGAAGACGTCCGGCTCCCGGGGGTTCCACATCTACTGCCGGATCGAGCCCCGCTGGACGTTCCCCGAGGTCCGCCGGGCCGCGGTGGCCCTGGCGCGCGAGGTGGAGCGACGGGCGCCCTCGATCGCGACCAGCAAGTGGTGGAAGGAGGAGCGCCACGGCGTGTTCCTCGACTACAACCAGAACGCGAAGGACCGCACGATCGCATCGGCCTACTCGGTCCGGCCCACGCCCGACGCCCGCGTGTCCACGCCGCTGCGATGGGAGGAGGTGCCGGACTGCGAGCCGGAGGCGTTCACGATCGACACGGTGCCGGAGCGGCTGGCGACTGCCGGCGACGCCTCCGCCGGGATCGACGAGCGCGCCGCCTCCCTCGAGCCGCTGCTGGAGCTGGCGGCGCGAGACGAGGCCGCCGGACTGGCCGACGCTCCCTGGCCGCCGCACTACGAACGGCAGGCGGGCGAGGCGCCGCGGGTCCAGCCGTCGCGGCGCCGCGGCGGCGGATCGGCGGTGCGCGAGGGCGCGGTGCCGCCCCCGGCACCGGGCAAGACGACCGGGCCGACGGGCCGGCGCCGCACGACCATCCCGCTGCTGGAGATCGCGCGCGCGGCCACCGAGGCGGAGGCGCGGGAGGGGTTGGAGCGCTGGAAGGCGCGGCACCCGGACGTGTGGCCGCACCTGGCGCCCGCCGACGTGCTGGTGGACTCGATGCGCGGACGCAGCACGACCTGGACGCGGATCCGCGTGAGCCTGCGCAACGTGCCCGAGGCCCAACGCCCCCCGCAGGAGCCCCTGGAGGTCGACTACGACCCGTGGAACGGGGGCCCGCCCGGTCCGGGGGCGCCCGGTCCCCGCTGATCGGACGCCTGTGGCGGAGCGTGCGCGCTCCGGCACGGGCTTCCACCGACCGGCCCTGAGTCAGGTCCGGACGAAGCCCTGAAGGGCACTGGCGCACTCGCAACTTCGGTGGTATGGTGTCGTGGAAACGCTCCCACGAACCACTGGGTAGTGGGGCGGGGACCGCCGCTGCGGTCGTCCAGCTGACGGAAGGGGAGAGAAGTGCACATATGCACCAGCGATGGCGCGCACCCCCGCACAGGGGCATCTCGTCGAGGCGCGGGAGCCCTGCACCAATCATGGTCACGCAGGGACTCCGAGCGGTGGGAGCGCTCCCACCAATGAGGTACCTGCGATGACAACCGACGTATGCAACGGAGCCACGGAAGCGACGGCCGCGACGCGGGCCCGCCATTCACGGCGGCCGCCGGCGCGCCGAACGGTCCCAACCACCGTCACGGCCTGCTGTGATGCCGGTGACGAGACCTGTCGTGAGGAGCACTGCCCATGAGGTTCTTCAACCCCCTCCAGGGAGCGACACGCCTGCGGCGAGGCCTGCTCGCGATCGCCACGCTCGCGCTCGGCTCGGTGCCGGCGTTCATGGCGGTCAACCAGGCCCACGCGGCTGCCGCCTGCCAGATCGGCTACGCGAACGTGAACCAGTGGAACACCGGGTTCCAGATCAACCTGACCATCACCAACCTCGGCGACCCCATCACCAGCTGGACGCTGGAGTGGGACTTCGCCAACGGTCAGACGATCAACCAGCTCTGGAATGGCAACGCCACCCAGACGGGCACCCACGTGACCGTGACCAACGTCGCGTTCAACGGGTCAATAGGCACCGGCAAGTCGGACACGTCGGTGGGTTTCACCGGAAACCTGAACGGGGCCACCACCAACGCGGTCCCGACGACGTTCAAGCTGAACGGCACCACCTGCAGCGGCGCCACTCCGACGCCGACCCCGACGCCCAGCGGGACCCCGTCCCCCACCCCGACTCCGACGCCGACGCCGACCCCGTCGGGCACGCCGACGCCGACGCCCACTCCAACCCCGAGCGGCCCGCCGCCGGTGCACCCCGCCAACCCGTTCCCCGGGACGAAGCCGTACCTCAACCCCGACTACCAGGCTGAGGTCCAGGCGCAGGCGACCGCGGACAACAGCGCGGCGGAGGCGAAGGTCGCCACGTGGCAGACCGCGATCTGGATGGACCGCAAGGCGGCGATCACAGGCGACGCCACCCACCGGGGCCTCCAGGCGCAGCTGGACAACGCGGTGAGCCAGGCGACGGCCGGCACGCCGACGCTGTTCGAGGTCGTCATCTACGACCTTCCCGGCCGTGACTGCGCGGCGCTGGCGTCCAACGGTGAGATCCCGGCGACCTCCGCCGGCCTGACCGACTACGAGACGAACTACATCACGCCGATCGCCACGATCCTCAGCAACCCCAAGTACAGCGCCATCCGGATCGTGGCCATCATCGAGCCGGACTCCCTGCCCAATGCCGTCACCAACCAGAACCTGAGCGCGTGCTCCACGGCCACGCCCTTCTACGAGCAGGGCATCGCGTTCGCGCTGAACAAGCTGCACGCGATCCCGAACGTGTGGAACTTCGTGGACATCGCCCACTCGGCGTGGCTGGGCTGGCCGAACAACACGACCGCAGCCGGCCCGGAGTTCGCCAAGGTGGCCAACGCCACCACGGCGAAGTTCCAGAGCATCGACGGGTTCGCCAGTGACACGGCCAACTACACCCCGACCGTCGAGCCGTTCCTGCCCACGAACAACCCCACCATGCAGGTCGGCGGCCAGCAGCTGAACTCGGCCAAGTTCTACTCGTTCAACGTGACGTTCGACGAGAACACGTACGACCTCAACATGTACAACGAGCTCGTGTCCGTCGGGTTCCCGGCGAGCATCGGCTTCGTGATCGACACCTCACGCAACGGCTGGGGCGGCCCCAGCCGGCCGACCGCGGTCAACAGCACCCCCACCACGCCCGACACCTACGTCGCGGCCAACAAGACCGACATGCGGGCGTTCCGCGGCAACTGGTGCAACCAGAACGGAGCCGGGATCGGCGCGATCCCGCAGGCCAACCCGTCCGGTGTGAACGCCCACATCTTCGCGTTCGTGTGGGTCAAGCCGCCCGGTGAGTCGGACGGCGACTATCCGACCGCCACGCACACGCATGGCGACCCGCACTGCGACCCGAACAGCACCAACACCGACGGCAACGGCGGCGTTTTCCCCACCGGCTCGATCCCGGGATTCGACATCCCCGCCGGGCAGTTCTTCCCCGCCCAGTTCCAGCAGCTGGTCAAGAACTCCTTCCCCGTCATCCAGTAGACCTTCCAGGGCACACCGGTACGGTCCCCGTTGCGGCCAGCAATGGCCGCAACGGGACCGGGTGCCCGGACCTGCGCCTCCGCCTGGCTGGAAACTTGACAACCTGGGCGGGAGCGTCAAGATCGAGCTCGGGCACGACCCGGTGGCGCGAGCGGAGCGCCGTCCGACCACGCGGGACGCGACCGGCATGCGACGACCCGGCATGCGCACGGAGGGTGCGCGCGGAAGGAGGGATGGAAGCCATGTCGTGGAGCCCTGGAATGCTCTTTCGCCACCGGCCTCGCGGGCCCCGCGCCGGGGCGCTGACCTGGCGAGCGGTGTTCACGGCCCTCACCGCACTCCTGGTGCTGGCCACCGGAGGTTCGGCCAGCGCCAGCGGGCAGCCGACCTACCTCGACTCACATCGCCCGGTCGAGGACCGCGTCGCCGACCTCCTCGGCCGCATGACGCTGCCGGAGAAGGTGGGCCAGATGGACCAGATCGAGGTGGTGCAGGTCACCGACCCCAGCAACAGCTGCACCACCCAGGGCGCGTTCAGGGTGCCGAACCCCGCCTGCGAGCAGAAGATCCTGATCGACAACCACACCGGCTCGATCCTGGCCGGCGCGACCGACACGCCGCCCGACACCACCGCCTCCGGCGGGCCCGGCAACACCGGCCGGGACTGGGCCAACGAGTACAACACGATCCAGCGGTTCGCGATCCAGAACTCGCGACTGCACATCCCGGTCGTCTTCGGCGTCGACGCCGTCCACGGCTTCGGCCACCCGTTCCAGGCGCCGCTCTTCCCCCAGTCGATCGGAATGGGCGCCACGTGGGACCCGGCAGCCGCGCAGGCCGGGGGCGTGGTGACGGCCAACGCGCTCCGGGCCACCGGCTGGAACTGGAACTTCGCGCCGGTCCAGGACCTGGCGCGCGACAACCGGTGGGGCCGGTACTACGAGACGTGGGCCGAGGAGCCGGCGCTGGCCGCGGCGCTGGGCGCCGCGAACGTGCGCGGGCTGCAGACCCCCGGCGCCAGCGGCAGCCTCGGAGTCACGGCCACCGTCAAGCACTTCGCCGGCTACTCCTCGTCCATCAACGGGCACGACCGGGTGGAGGCCCAGGTGCCGGTGCGCTACCTCCAGGACACGTTCCTGCCCTCCTACGCGGGCGGCCTCTCGGGCGGCGCCGGCACCGTGATGATCAATTCCGGATCGATCAACGGCATCCCCGCCACCGCCTCGCGCTTCCTGCAGACCGAGATCCTGCGCAACCGGCTGGGCTTCCAGGGTGTGATCATCAGCGACTTCGGCGACGTGCCAGCGCTGGCCAGCAGCTATCACGTGGCGCCGGACCTGGCGGGAGCGGTGGCGATGGCCGTGAACGCCGGGATCGACATGGCGATGCTCCCGTTCAACGCCGACCAGTGGCAGGCGGCGATCCTGCAGGACGTGGCGACCGGCAGGATCTCGCAGGGACGGATCGACCAGTCCGTCCGGCGCATCCTGACGCTGAAGTTCCGGCTCGGCCTCTTCGACCACCCGTTCGTCGACCCGAACGTCGCCGACGCGGCGGTGAACGCCGGTCGTGACCTCACGCTGCAGGCGGCCAGGGAGTCGATCACGCTGCTGCGGAACCAGGGCAACGTGCTGCCCCTGCCACCTGCCAGCAGGATCGTGGTCACCGGGCCCAGCGCGGACTCCATGACCAACCAGCTCGGCGGCTGGAGCGTCAGCTGGCAGGGCGTCTTCGGCGCCGGCCACGTCTGCTGCATGGGCCCGGCCGACCAGATCCCGCCCGGCACGACGGTGCTGGCGGGCCTCCAGGCCGCAGACCCCAACGTGGTCTCGGCGCCTGACCAGGCCAGCGCCGTCGCCGCGGCAGCCTCGGCCGACGCCGTCGTCGTGGCCGTGGGCGAGAAGGCCTACGCGGAGGGACTCGGCGACAACCCGGCGCCGCAGCTGCCGCCCGACCAGAAGGCGCTGATCGCCGCCCTGCAGGCCACCGGCAGGCCGGTGATCGTGGTCGTCATCGCGGGCCGGCCGCTCGGGCTCGGCCCGGGCGACACCGCGAACGGGCTGCTCATGGCCTACCAGGGCAGCACGGAGGCCGGCACGGCGGTCGCGGACGTGGTCTTCGGCAAGGTCGACCCGAGCGGCAGGCTGCCGGTGACGTGGCCGTCCGACGCGGCCGCGCCCGGCGGGGACTTCAACGGCGGAGCCCCGTCGCCGGTGGGCGACCAGCCCAAGTTCTTCGACCAGCTGCCGGGCACGAACAGCGGGCAGGGTTCGGGCTACAACCCACTGTTCCCATTCGCGTCCGGCCTCTCGTACACGAGCTTCCAGGTGGGCGGACTGTCGTCGACCGCCAGCGTGTCGCGGCGCGGGACGGTGACCGCCACCTTCACGGTGACCAACACGGGGAGCCGGCAGGGAACGGACGTCGTCCCGGTCTACGTGCACCAGCCGGTCAGCCCGGTGCTGGCGCCGCGGATGCGGCTGGCCGGCTTTGCCAGGGTGGCGCTCGACCCGGGCCAGTCGCAGACGGTGCGGGTCTCGTTCCCGGTGTCGACGCTGGCCGTGACGCCGGGCGACGTCGACTCCACGGCCCGCCCGGCCGTCGAGCCGGGCGCCTACCAGGTCATGGTCGACAGGCTGACGGCGCCGCTCACCGTGACCGGCTGACCCCTACTCGCGTTCACGTTCGTCGGTTCCATTGAGGACGAGGGCCAGCGGGCCCTCGTCCTCAGCCAGCCGCGTAGTCTCTGATCAGGCTCGGCGCCGCGGCCGAGCGGTCACCCTGAGTCCGGGCTCCCGCCGGCCCGTCGGTGAACGGCCCTTCTCCGCCACTCGCTTCTCTCACGGATCGCACCGTGTCGGCCCCAGCCAGAGGTGGAAATCGGACAACCCGGCGAGGTCCTGCTCTTTCTGCCGTGAGCCGCCGCCGAATGTCCCGGTCTTCAGCGACGGCGGTTCGACCGCTGGAAAGCGCCGCGTCGGGATTGGGCGCTGTGTCCCATTCCCGTCATCACCAGTCCCATGGACCCTCACTCCACATCTCGTCAGCGTGAATCGCAGACCCGGCCGCTGGGCGGCCAAACGAGAGAGCCTGTGAGAGGTTTGCATAGCATGCGTATACGAGCGCTCGTCGTCCCCGTCATGGGGGTTGTCCTGTTTCTCAGCGGCTGCCAGCACGGCGCCGGCAACGAAGGGACCAGCGGCGCTCCCGCCGGGACGAAGGTGGCCGTCACACTGACCGAGTACGCCATCCAGCTGTCCGATGGCTCGGTGCCATCGGGTCACGTCACGTTCGACGTGCGGAACGCTGGTCACGAGAAGCACGAGGTCGTGATCCTCAAGACCGACATCCAGTCCACCGCGCTGCCCCTGGGAGCTGATGGAATGGTTCCGGAGAATGCGACCGGCATCACGCACGTGGACGAGATCGAGGGCCTCGACTCTGGCAGGGAGCGGAGTCTGGCGATCAATCTGGCAGCCGGCTCCTACGTGCTGATCTGCAACCTCCCGGGCCACGTCCGCAAGGGCATGGTGGCTCAGCTGACAGTCAGGTGAAGGCAGCGTGGCGCGGCGCGCCGGATGACACCTCAGGAGCAGGGCGTAGGATGGCTTCACTGGGCGGACGTCCGCCGATTCGAGTGATGGTCGTGGACCACGAGACACTGTTCCGCTTCGGACTGGCTCACCTGCTGGGCGGGGCGTCTGGAATCGAGGTCGTCGCGCTCGCGGCCGACCACCGGGAGAGCCTGGAGCTGGTGCGCACGTCCACGCCGGACGTCGTCATCATGGACGTGATCGACCAGCACGGCGTGGATGCCGTGCGGCAGATCACGGGCCTCCAGCCGACGGTGCGGGTCCTGGTC
>DASYBH010000073.1:0-10016 GCA_036500885.1 Candidatus Dormiibacterota bacterium | reverse complement strand
ATCCGATCCTGGTGCGGCTCGCCGAGCGCGGCTGCCTGGAGACTCGCTGGGTCGAGGCCGAGCGACCAGGCCGGCCGCCGCGCCACACCTACCGGCTGACGGCGGGAGGTCGGGCCCTGGCCCGGTCTCGCCTCGCGGCCGCGACACCGGCCCATCGGCCGGCGATGGAGGGCTCGGGGGCATGAAGGCATTCGACCGCGCGTTCGACGCCGCGGCCCACCGGGTCCTGGCGTGGTCGGGCCGGCACGTCGAACCATCCAGGGCACCCTGGATCGACGCCCTGCGCGCCGAGCTCGAGCTCGTCGAGGGCGGCGGTCTCGCCCGGCTGCTCTGGGCGCTGGGCGGCCTCATGGTTGTTTGCAATACGAGGAGGAGCATCGTGTCCCGCATCTGGCGTTCGCTGCCGGCCGCGCTCAGGTTCAGCCTGTTCGGCCTGGCGCTCGGGGTGGCCGGGGTGATCGACATCGTCTGGTCGAACGTGATCGTGCCGGGCCACGAGTCCGACTCCGAGTATCAGGGCCTGTACCTCGCGCTCTTCGCCGGGCTGCTGGTTTACTTCGCCGCATCGGGGTTCGTGGCGGCGCGCCTCGGCTCCTCTATCCTCGCCGCGATCGTGACCGGCCTCGTCACCGCGACGGTCAGCATCGGCATCGCGCTGCTGACGTTCATCGTCGTCGACAACCTGTTCCTTGACGTCGTGATGCAGCAGCCTGACAAAGCCCACGGCTTCGCGCACAGCGGCCTGGCCAGCGCGCGTGACTACGTCAACCAGGGCAACGTGCTGGGCTTCGTCACCGCTATGCCGATGGCGGCGACCATCGGCGCCTGCTGCGGGCTCGTCGGCGGCCTGCTGGCCGACGGGCTCGGCTTCCGGCACGCCGCCGCGGCTTGAACGAGGACCCGGGGGCGGCCGCGCCGCCCCCGGGCTGCGTTCGCTGTCCTGAATGCCATTCAATACGATGTTCCCGTACGCCCCGTTCGAGCTCGTACGGAAATCCGCTCCCCACGGCTTGCCCCCCCGGACGAGAACATGTTCTAATCGACCCGTCATGAGCACGTCGCTTGGGGAGAGGCTCCAGGTCTTCGTCGGCCGGCCGGCGGGGCCGCCGTTCCTGGCTCGGGACCCCGTCAACCAGCCGATGATCCGGCACTGGTGCGACGCCGTCGGTGACGCCAACCCGATCTACACCGACCCCGAGGCCGGGGCCGCCTCCCGCCACGGCGGCGTCGTGGCGCCGCCTGCCATGCTGCAGGCGTGGACCATGCGGGGACTGGACCGCCGCCCCCAGGAGCCCGGCGAGTCCGCCATGGGCGAGCTCTTCGCGGCGCTCGACGAGGCCGGCTTCACGTCGGTGGTGGCCACCAACTGCGAGCAGGAGTACGTCCGCTACCTTCGGCCGGGCGACCACCTGACGAACTCCGGCGTCGTCGAGGCGATCAGCGACGAGAAGCGCACCGCCCTCGGCGCCGGCCACTTCGTGACGTGGCTGAGCACCTTCACCACCGGCGACGGCGAGGTCGTGGGGACGATGCGCCTCAGGCTGCTCAAGTTCCGGCCGTCCGTGACGTTCGGCCCCGCCACCCAGCAGCAGCCGCCGGCTGAGCAGGCTCCGCGGCGGCCCCGGCCGGCCATCAGCGACGACACCCGCTTCTTCTGGGAGGGCGTCGAGCGCGGTGAGCTGCTCATCCAGCGCTGCGCCGCCTGCGGCGCGCTGCGACACCCGCCCCGGCCGATGTGCCCTCGCTGCCGCAGCCTGGAGTGGGACACCGTGAGGGCCTCCGGCCGCGGCCGCGTGCACAGCTACGCCGTCCCCCACCACCCGCGCCTGCCGGCCTTCCCGGAGCGCTATGTCGTGGCGCTGGTCGACCTCGACGAGGGCACCCGGCTGGTGACCAACCTGGTCGAGATCGCGCCCGAGGACGTCCGGATCGGCATGGCCGTCGAGCTGCGGATCACCAGGGTGGACGACGAGCTGACTCTGCCGCTGTTCCAACCGGCCGTAGGGGAGCGATGAGCGGGCGCCGGTTCGACCAGGTGCGGGTCGGCGAGGAGCTGCCCGAGCTCGCTGTCGACATCACCACCACGCTGATCGTGGCCGGCGCCATCGCCAGCCGCGACTACCAGGACGTCCACCACGACGAGGAGCTGGCTCGCCGGCGCGGCACGCCGGGCATCTTCATGAACATCCTGACCACCAACGGCTTCGTCGGCCGCTTCATCACCGACTGGGCCGGTCCCGATGCGACCATCCGGCGGATCGCCATCCGCCTCGGCGTCCCCAACTTCGCCGGCGACACGATGCGCCTGACCGGCCGGGTCGTCTCGGCCCGGCGCTGCGATGGCGACGGCGTGGGCGTGGTCGAGGTGGACGTGGTCGGCCGCAACGGTCTGGGCGACCACGTGACCGGCACTGTGGCGGTCGAGCTCCCGTGACGCACCCGCTGCACGATCGCGCCGCCATCGCCGGCATCGGCGCCACCGAGTTCTCGAAGGATTCCGGACGGACGGAGCTGCGGCTCGCGTGCGAGGCAGTCGCCGCGGCGCTGGCCGACGCCGGCCTGGAGGGCGGCGACGTCGACGGCATGGTCACCTTCAGCATGGACGGCACGGACGACTCCGAGATCGCCCGTGCCACCGGCGTCGGCGACCTCACCTTCTTCAGTCGTGTCCCGTACGGCGGCGGAGCGGCCTGCGGGACCGTCGCCCACGCCGCCATGGCGGTCGCCACGGGGATGGCGAACGTGGTCGTCTGCTACCGCGCGCTGAACGGCCGGTCATGGAGCCGGTTCGGCGCCGGCGTCCAGGGCATGGCAGCGGCGCCCACGGCCGATCGCGTGCACTTCGGCTGGTACGCGCCGTTCGGGCTCCTCACGCCCGCCCACTGGGTGGCACTGTTCGCGCGCCGGTACATGCACGAGTACGGGGCGACCAGCGAGGACTTCGGGCGCGTGACCGTCGCCGACCGGCGCCATGCCGCCAACAACCCGGCGGCCTGGTTCCACGGACGGCCCGTCACGCTCGACGACCACCAGGCGTCGCGCATGATCGCGGAGCCGCTGCGGCTGCTCGACTGCTGCCAGGAGAGCGACGGCGCGGTCGCTCTCGTCGTGACCTCGCTGGAGCGGGCGCGCTCGCTCCGCCAGCCGCCCGCCGTCATCCGGGCCGCCGCCCAGGGCGCCGGGACGGACCAGGAGGTGATGACCAGCTACTATCGCGAGGACATCGCCGGACTGCCCGAGATGGGCCTGGTCGGGCGCCAGCTCTGGCGGATGGCGGGCATCGGACCGGCCGACGTCCAGACGGCGGTGCTCTACGACCACTTCACTCCGTTCGTCCTCACGCAGCTGGAGGAGCTGGGCTTCTGCGGGCGAGGCGAGGCCCGCCACTTCATCGCTGACGGCGCCATCGAGATCGGCGGCCGGCTGCCGGTCAACACCAACGGCGGCCAGCTCGGGGAGGCATACGTGCACGGCATGAACGGCATCGCCGAGGCCGTCAGGCAGGTGCGCGGGACCTCGGTCAACCAGGTGCCGGACGTGGAGCACGTGCTGGTCACGGCCGGGACCGGGGTGCCGACGAGCGGCCTGGTGCTCGGCCGGTAGCGGCCACTCGACACGAAAACTAGAACGCGTTATAGTCTGGCGGGTCCACGCCCTGAACGGCACCACGGGAGGAATCGAGGTGCGCACGGCACTCTGCGACGAATTCGGAATCGAGTTCCCGATCTTCGCCTTCAGCCACTGCCGCGACGTCGTGGCGGCGGTCTCCCGAGCTGGCGGCCTCGGCGTGCTCGGGGCGCTCGCCTTCTCGCCCGATCGGCTCGAGGTGGAGCTGGCCTGGATCGACGAGCACATCGACGGCCGGCCGTACGGCGTCGACGTGGTGATGCCCGCCTCCGCCGCCGGTGCGGACCTGGGCGGGCCGGACCTCGCCGCCCAGCTCGACGCGATGATCCCCGAGGGCCACCGCCGCTACGTCGAGGAGGTCCTCGACCGCCATGGCGTGCCGCCCCTGCCGCCCGACGTGCCCAGGCCGGCGGGCCTCCTCGGCTGGACCGACCAGGGCGCACGCTCGCAGGTCGAGGTGGCGATGTCGCACCCGATCGGGCTGCTGGTCAGCGCGCTGGGGCCGCCGCCGGCGGACGTGGTCGATCGCTGCCGCGGGCGCGGGATCAAGGTCGCCGCCCTCATCGGCACCCCGGAGCAGGCCCTCAAGCAGGTCGCGGCCGGCGTGGACGTGATCGTGGCCTCCGGCACCGAGGCCGGCGGCCACACCGGCGAGATCTCGACGCTCGTCCTGGTCCCCCAGGTGGTGGACGCGGTCGCCCCGGTGCCCGTCCTGGCCGCCGGCGGGATCGGCGACGGCCGCCAGCTCGCCGCCGTGCTGGCCCTCGGTGCGCAGGGCGCGTGGACCGGGTCGATCTGGCTGACCACCACGGAGAGCGACGTCTCGCCGGTGGTCCGCGACAAGCTGCTGAAGGCGGGCTCGCGGGACACCGTGCGCTCACGCTCGCTCAGCGGAAAGCCGGCGCGGCAGCTCCGCACGCCGTGGACCGACGCGTGGGACGACCCCAGGGGCCCCGGCGCCCTGCCCATGCCGCTGCAGTTCATGCTGACCGCCGAGGCCCAGAGCCGGATCGGCCGGTCCGGCAACGTGGCGCTGGCCGGCTCGCCGGTCGGGCAGATCGTCGGGGGCATGAACTCCGTCCGCTCGACGCGTGACGTCGTCTTCGACCTGGTCGAGGGCGCTGTCGGGACGATCGAGCGGCTCACCGAGCAGATCAGCGCGGCCAGCCGCGCGGGAGGCAGCTGAGATGGCGACCCGTCTCGACGACGTGGACCTCGTGGACCCCGACGTGTACGCCGGCGGCGTCCCTCACGAGACGTTCGCGCTCCTGCGGCGCGAGGCGCCCGTGTACCGGCACCCGCAGCCTGGCGCGTCGCCCTTCTGGGCGATCACCCGCTACCGCGACGTCGTGGCGGTGTCTCGTGACTCGGCCACCTTCTCGTCCGAACGTCGCGGCGCGATGCTGGGTGAGCCGCCCGAGGAGGCGCTGGCCATCCAGCGGCTGATGATGCTGAACATGGACCCGCCCCGCCACACGAAGCTGCGGGGCCTGATCAACAAGGGTTTCACGCCGCGCGTGGTCGCCCTGCTCACGGAGCCGATCCGGCGCATCTGCGCCGAGGTCATCGATGCGGCGGCCGAGCGCGGCGAGTGCGACTTCGTCACCGAGATCTCGGCGGAGCTGCCGCTCCAGGTCATCGCCGAGCTGCTCGGCGTCCCGCAGTCGGACCGGCACCAGATCTTCGAGTGGAGCAACACCCTGGTCGGTGGCGACGACCCCGAGTTTCGGGGCAAGCCGGAGGACGCCGAGGCGGCGGCGATAGCCATGTACGCCTACGCCAACGACATGGTGCGGCAGCGCATGGCCAGCCCGCGCGACGACCTGGTCAGCGCGCTGATGCAGGCCGAGGTGGACGGCGAACGGCTCACCGAGACGGAGTTCGACCTCTTCTTCCTGCTGCTGGCGGTGGCCGGCAACGAGACCACGCGCAATCTGATCAGCGGCGGCATGCTGGCGCTGATCCAGAATCCCGACCAGTGGCGCAGGCTGCGCGACGATCCCTCGCTGCTGGAGACCGGGGTGGAGGAGATGCTGCGCTGGGTCACGCCGGTGATGCAGTTCCAGCGCACCGCCCAGCGCGACACGGAGATCGCCGGCGTGCCGGTCGCCGAGGGGGATCGGGTGGCGCTCTACTACGTCTCCGCCAACCGCGACGAGGCGGTCTTCGAGCAGCCCGACCGCTTCGATGTCGGCCGCTCGCCCAACGAGCACGTCGCCTTCAGCGGCGGCGGCCCGCACTTCTGCCTGGGCGCCAACCTGGCCCGGCTGGAGATCCGCATCATGTTCGAGGAGCTGCTGCAGCGGGCGCCGGTCATCGAGCCGAACGGCCCGCCCCGCAAGCTGCGCTCGAGCTTCCTCAACGGGATCAAGTCGATGCCCGTCCGGCTCAGTCCGGCATAGCCGTGCGCGTCGCTCTGACCGACGAGCAGCAGCTGCTGCGCGACGAGCTCCGCGCCTATTTCTCGGACATGATGACGCCCGAGGTCGAGGCCGCCATGTCCCAGGGCGAGTGGGGAGGACCGCTCTACCGCGACCTGGCGCTGAAGATGGGCCGCGACGGCTGGTTGGGCATCGGCTGGCCGAAGGAGTACGGCGGCCAGGGCCGGTCCTCGGTCGAGCAGTTCATCTTCTTCGACGAGGCCCAGCGCGCCGGGGCGCCGGTGCCGCTCCTGACGATCAACACCGTCGGGCCGACGCTGATGCACTACGGCAGCGACGAGCAGAAGGCGGCCCTCCTGCCCGGGATGCTGCGCGGCGAGATCCACTTCTCGATCGGCTACAGCGAGCCGGACGCGGGCACCGATCTCGCCTCCCTGCGCACGAGCGCCGTGTTCGACGGAGACGAGTGGGTCATCAACGGCAGCAAGCTGTGGACCAGCCTGGTCCAGGACGCCGACTACGTCTGGCTGGCGGCCCGCACCGACCCCGAGGCGAAGAAGCACAGGGGCATCTCGATCTTCATCGTGCCGACCTCCGCGCGCGGCTTCCGGTACAGCCCCATCCAGACCATCGGGGACGGCGCCACCAACGCGACCTTCTACGAGGACGTCCGCGTCCCCCACTCGGCGCTGGTCGGTGAGGTCAACCAGGGCTGGTCGCTGATCACGAACCAGCTCAACCTGGAGCGCGTTGCGCTCTGCGCCCCGGGCGGCGTCCAGCATCTGTTCGAGCAGGTGTGCGCCTGGGCCCGCGCCACCCGGCTGGCCGATGGGCGGCGCGTTGTCGACCAGGAGTGGGTGCGTATCCACCTGGCCCGGATCCACGCCGGCCTCCGGTTCCTCGAGCTGATCAACTGGAGATCGGCCTGGGCGCTCACGCAGGGAACGCTCGACCCCGCGGCCGCGTCCGCCACCAAGGTCTTCGGCACGGAGTTCTTCTGCCAGGCGTACCGGATGCTGCTGGAGATCATGGGCCCGGCCGGCGCGATCAAGCGGGGCTCGCCGGAGGCGATCCTGCGCGGCCGGGTCGAGCGGTCCTACCGGGGCACGCTGATCCTGACGTTCGGCGGCGGCACCAACGAGATCCAGCGCGACCTGATCAGCGTCTTCGGCCTGGGCATGCAGGTCCGTCGGTAGATGAACTTCGCATACACGGACGAGCAGCAGGAGCTGCGGGGGCTGGCCCGCCAGGTGCTGGCCGACCACACGACGCCGCAGCGCCTGGCCGAGGTGGAGGCGACCGAGGAGCGCATCGACCGCCGGCTGTGGGCCGCGCTGGGTGGGGCCGGGCTGCTCGGCATCGCGGTGCCCGAGGAGCACGGCGGCGGCGGACTCGGCATCGTCGAGCTGTGCATCATGCTGGAGGAGGTCGGCAGGGCGGTGGCGCCGGTGCCGGTCCATGCCAGCCTGGTGCTGGGCGCGCTGCCGGTGGCCGCGTTCGGCACGCCGGCCCAGCGCTCGCGGCTGCTGCCGGGGGCGGCGACCGGCGAGCTGCTGCTCAGCGGCGCCCTGGAGGAGCCGCGCAACCTCGACCCGCGCAGCCCCGTCACCCGCGCCTCCGTCAGCGGCGACGGGTGGCGACTGGACGGCGTCAAGCTGGCGGTGCCGGTCGCCGCCGCCGCGGCGGCCGTTGTCGTCTCCGCCGCCGCGGATGGCGCCACGGGCCTGTTCCTGGTCGACCCGCGGGGCCCCGGCGTGACGCTGGAGCCGCAGGAGATGACGAACCGCGAGGTGCGGTTCCTGGTGACGCTGGAGAACGCGCGGGCCGAGGCGCTGGGCGGCGCGGACGCTCTGGCGTGGCTGCTGCGCCGTGCCCGGGTCGGCCTGTGCGCCATGCAGGTCGGCGTGGCGGAGCGGGCGCTGCGCATGACCGCGGACTACACGTCGAGCCGCGAGCAGTTCGGCCGGCCGCTCTCGGCGTTCCAGGCGGTCTCGCAGCGGGCGGCCGACGCTTACGTGGACGTGGAGGGCATCCGGCTGACCACCCAGGCGGCGATCTGGCAGCTGGCCGCCGGCCAGGAGGCGGACGCCGACGTCGCGATCGCGGTCGCCAAGGTCTGGGCGGCCGAGGCCGGCCAGCGTGTCGTCCACGCGGCGCAGCACCTGCACGGCGGCGTCGGCGTCGACGTGTCGTACCCGCTGCACCGCTCGTTCCTGTGGGCCAAGCAGATCGAGCTCAGCCTGGGGGGCGGCACGCAGCACCTCCTGGAGCTTGGTGAGATGATCGCGGCCTCATGACCGCGTTCAATCTGGCCGACCTGTTCGAGAGCGTCGTCGACGTCGTGCCGGACCGGCTCGCGCTGGTCTGCGGTGACCGCCGGCTGACGTACGCGGAGCTCGACGCGCGGGCGAACCGGCTCGCCCACCACCTGCTGGCGCAGGGCGTCGGGCCGGGCCAGCACGTCGGGATCCACCTGTACAACGGGACCGAGTACGTGGAGTGCATGCTGGCGGCCTTCAAGGTCCGGGCCGTCCCGGTCAACATCAACTACCGCTACGTCGCGGCCGAGCTGCGCCCGCTGTTCCGCGACGCCGACCTGGTGGCGCTGGTGCACCAGAGGGAGCTCAGCCCGCGCGTGCGGGAGGTGATCGGCGACGTCCCCACGCTGCGGCACGTGCTGTTCGTCGACGACGCCAGCGGCGCGGTCCCACCGGAGGGCGCTGTCGAGCTCGAGTGGGCGCTGGCGGCGGGGCCGCCCGACCGGGACTTCGACCTCCGCAGCGCTGACGACCTGCACGTCATCTACACGGGCGGCACCACGGGAGCGCCGCGCGGCGTGATCTGGCGGCACGAGGACCTCTTCTTCGCGGGCATGGGGGGCGGCAACCCGAGCGGGGAGCCGGCCGGGCGTCCCGAGCAGGTCGCCGAGCGGGCGGCCGGCGGCGGCGTCCTCGTCACGTTCCCGGTCCCGCCGCTGATGCACGGCGCCGCGCAGCTGGGCACCTTCATCAACTTCTTCATGGGCGGCACGGTGGTCCTGGTCCGGCACTTCGACCCGGTCGAGGTGTGGCGTCTCGTCGCGCGCGAGCGCGTCAACACGATCAGCGTGGTGGGCGACGCGATGGCGCGACCGCTGGCCGACGCCCTGGACGCGGGGCTGGAGGTCGACACGTCGTCGGTCCTGGCGATCAGCTCGGCCGGCGCCATCTTCTCGGCGTCCGTCCGCGAGCAGCTGCGCCGGTTGGTGCCGAGGGCGATGCTGCTCGACAACTTCGGCGCGTCGGAGACCGGCTTCCAGGGCCGCGGCACGCCCGACAGCAGCCCGGAGGCGGGGCTCAAGTTCACGATGAACGCGAACACCACCGTCCTCGACGATGCGCTGCAACCGGTGGCACCGGGGTCCGGGGTCGTTGGCCGCGTGGCGCTGTCCGGCCGCGTGCCGCTGGGTTACTACAGGGACCCCGTCAAGACCAGGGAGGTCTTCGCCGAGATCGACGGCAGGCGCTTCGTCATGCCTGGCGACATGGCGGTCGTGAACGAGGACGGGACGGTGACGGTGCTCGGCCGGGGCACGGTCTGCATCAACTCGGGGGGCGAGAAGATCTATCCCGAGGAGGTCGAGGCGGCGCTCAAGTCACACCCCGACGTCTTCGACGCGGTCGTCGTCGGCGTGCCCGACGAGCGGTGGGGGGAGGGGGTGGCGGCCGTGGTTGCGCCGCGCCCCGGGCGCACGCCGACGCTGGACGCGCTGCGCGCCCACTGCGAGGAGCGGATCGCCCGCTACAAGCTGCCACGCGTGCTGGTCGAGGTCCCGGAGGTGGTCCGCTCTCCGAGCGGCAAGCCCGACTATGGCTGGGCGCGGAAGGTGGCGGGTCGCGGCGGATAGGATGTCGCCGTGATCGACGCGCGACAGCTGACGCCGGTCCAGTGGCAGCGACGGCAGCGGATCCTCGATGCGGCGGTCGGGCTGGCTTCCGAGGGTGGCTACGATGCGGTGCAGATGCGGGA
>DASYBH010000072.1:0-3794 GCA_036500885.1 Candidatus Dormiibacterota bacterium | reverse complement strand
GTCGAAGGGAACGAACGGCTCGCCCGTCCCGGCGGCGCGCGCGCGCAGGTACTCGTCGAACGTCTGCTTCCAGGCCGCCGCGTGCACCCTGGCCGTCTGGGTCAGCACCCCGTCGAGGTCGAAGAGACACGCGCGAACCTTCTCCGGCAGGCCGAGAGGGGACGTTGTCGCTCCTGGGTGCTGGGCGGCGGCCAATCCGCCCTGAGGGTACGCGAAGGGGACCGCTCCAAGTTGAGTGCTTCTATGACCGTTCTGGCCCCTCCCCCCTGGCGGGGGAGGTGGCCGCCCCAGCGGCCGGAGGGGGGTCGCTTCGTCAGATCCGGGCGCGCTCATCGCCGAGACCGATCTGAGCGACCCCCCTCCGGGTCGTGGCCGACCCACCTCCCCCGCGAGGGGGGAGGGGCCCATTTAGCTAGGTCGCCTGCTTGACAGACAGGCTGAGCCGGCGCCGCTCCAGGTCCACGCCGAGCACCTTGACCGTCAGGCGGTCGCCCACCCGGACCACCTCGGAGGGGTCGCGCACGAACCGGTTGGACAGCTCGGACACGTGCACGAGCCCGTCCTGGTGGACGCCGACGTCCACGAACGCGCCGAAGGCCGTGACGTTCGTGACGACGCCCTGCAGCACCATGCCGTCGCGCACGTCCTCCAGCGACCGCAGGTCCTCGCGGAACGCGGGCGCCGAGAAGTCGCCGCGCGGGTCGCGACCGGGCTTCTCGAGCTCGGCCAGGATGTCCTTCAGCGTCGGCTCGCCCACCCCGTCCGCGACGTACCGGCGCCAGTCGATGCGGCCGACCAGCGACCCCGCGCCCACGAGCTGCCGGACACCCACGCCCAGGTCCCCGGCCATCCGCTCCACCAGTCCGTAGCGCTCGGGGTGCACGGCGCTGTCGTCGAGCGGCTGGCCGCCGCGAACTCGCAGGAAGCCGGCGGCCTGCTCGAAGGTCTTCGCGCCCAGTCCGCCGACCTCGCGCAGCGCCGAGCGGCTGGAGTACGGACCGCGGCGGTCCCTGTGCTCCACGATCCGCTTCGCCAGCGTCGGACCCACCCCGGAGACGTGCTCCAGCAGCTGCGGTGACGCGGTGTTCACGTCGACGCCCACCGCGTTGACGCAGGAGTCGACGACCTCGCCCAGCTTCTTGCGCAGCGCGCCGGCGTCAACGTCGTGCTGGTACTGCCCGACGCCGATGCTGCGCGGGTCGATCTTGACCAGCTCGGCCAGCGGGTCCTGGAGGCGGCGGCCGATCGAGATCGCGCCGCGCAGCGACACGTCCAGCTGCGGGAACTCCTCGCGCGCCGTCTCGGAGGCCGAGTACACCGACGCCCCCTGCTCGCTCACCGAGACGACGGGCAGCGACACGCCGCGCTCGGCCAGCGCCGAGCGAACGAACGCCTCGGCCTCGCGGCTGCCGGTGCCGTTCCCGACCGCGACCAGGTCCGGCCGGTGCCGCTCCACCAGGTCCAGCAGCGCGGCCGCGGCCTGCGCCCGCTCGCGCGCGCTCCGCTCCGTGTAGAGCGTGGCCGCTTCCACCAGCCGGCCGGTGCCCTCGAGCGCGGCAAGCTTCAGGCCGGTGCGCAGCCCGGGGTCGAGCGCGACCACGCTCAGCGTCCCGGCCGGAGGAGCAAGCAGCAGGTGCCGTAGGTTCTCGGCGAAGACCTCGATCGCGGCGCGGTCGGCCCGCTCCTTCAGCTCCGCGCGCAGCTCGCTCTCCAGCGACGGCCCCAGCAGGCGCTCCCAGCCGTCCCGCACGGCGGCCTCCAGCTCTGTGGCGAAGAGCGCCGCGGGACGCCGCACCACCCGCCCGACGAGGGCCGCCCCGATCCGCTCGTCGGGGAAGACCAGCTTCACGCGGAGGACGCCCTCGGCCTCGCCCCTGAACGCCGCGAGCACCCGGTGGGAGGGAGCCGCCGTCAGCGGGTCCTGGCGCCCGTAGTGGTCCTCGAACCGGGTCCGCTCCCCACGCTTGGCGGGAACCACCTCGGAGCGCAGGACGCCCTCCCGTGCGGCGAGCTGCCGGGCGAGGCCCCGCAGCGGGGCGCTCTCGGCCACGCGCTCGGCGCAGATGTCGCGCGCCCCGGCCAGCGCGGCGGCGGCGTCCGGCACGCCCCGCTCCTCGTCGACGAACGGCGCCACCGCGGCTGACGCGTCGCCACCAGACTGCTGTCGCCAGAGCAGGTCGGCGAGTGGCTCCAGGCCGCGCTCGCGCGCGATGGTCGCGCGGGTGCGCCGCTTCGGGCGGTACGGCAGGTAGAGGTCCTCCAGCTCCGCCCTGGTCGTCGCGGCGGACAGGGCGCGGGCCAGCTCCGGCGTCATCCGGCCCTGCTGCTCGATCGAGGAGACGACCGTCTCGCGGCGCGCCTCCAGCTCCCTCCGCCGCCGCGCGGCGTCCAGCACGGCCTGGACCTGCACCTCGTCCAGGCCGCCGGTCGCCTCCTTGCGGTAGCGGGCGATGAACGGCACGGTGGCCCCATCCGCGCTCAGCGCGAGCGTGCCGGTCACCTGTTCGGTCCGCAGACCCAGCTCGCTCGCGACCTCATCCACCTCGGTGCGCATGGACAGCCAACAGTAGCAGCGGCCGCTCCCGGTATACGATTCCCCACGGTGCTCGTCTTCGCCGCGATCGCCCCGCACGCCACCCACGCCGTCGATGACGGCGAGCCGCTGGGTATCGCGACTCGCTCGTCGATGGCGGAGCTGGCTCATCGCTTCGACGCGGCCCGGCCCGATGCGGTGGTCGTCCTCACCCCGCACACCGTGCACGTGGAGGGGGCGATGGCGGTGGTGACCGCCTCGACGGCCGCCGGTGACCTGTCACAGTGGGGCGCGCGCGGCTTCCGTCTGCGGGTGCCCGTCGACCTCGACCTGGCGGCGTGCGTGCGTGACGCGATCCGGGCGGCCGGCATCCCTGTGGTCGGGGTCTCCTACGGCGGCAACGACCCGGCGCAGGCGGTGATGCCGCTCGACTGGGCCACGCTGATCCCGCTCTGGTGGATGGGCGGCCGGAGCCTGCCGCAGGTGCCGGCGGTGATCGTGTCGCCGGCCCGCGACCTGCCGGCCGAGGCGCACGTGCGCGCCGGGGCGGCCATCGCCGCGGCGCTCGGGCCGACCGACCGCCGCGTGGCCCTGCTGGCGAGCTGCGACCACGGGCACGGCCACCTGGCGGATGGGCCCTACGGGTTCCGCCCGGAGTCGGCGGTCTTCGACGAGCTGGTGTGCGACCTGGTCCGCGACGACCGCCTGCCGGCCGTTGCCGAGATCGATCCCGGGCTGGTCACGGCGGCGGCCGCGGACAGCTGGTGGCAGATGCTCATGCTGAGCGGTGCCCTGGGCGACGACGGCTGGCGGAGCGAGTTCCTGTCGTACGAGCACCCCACGTACGTCGGCCTGCTGTGCGCCGCGTACGCGCCGCCGGCCTGAGCGTTCGTGACGGCCGGCAGGAGACCTACGGCTCCCGGCCGATCCGCTCCAGCTCGGCCAGCTGCGCCGGGCTGAGGGTGGTCAGCAGCTCCCAGGCGCGCACGTTCTCCTCGACCTGGTGCGGGCTCGTCGCGCCGAACAGGACGCTCGCCACGTCGGGTCTGGCCAGCGCCCATGCGATCGCCAGCGCCGCGGGCGTCGTGCCCGTCTCGCCGGCCAGTGCGCGCAGCCGGTCCACCGCGGCCACGGCGGGCCTCACGCGCTGGTCGTCCAGCTGTCCCGCCATCCGCCCCGACGCGCCGGGCGTGGCGTACTTCCCGGTCAGGACCCCGCCCGCCAGCACCCAGGAGGCGATGACGCTCGCGCCGCAGGAGCG
>DASYBH010000071.1:0-4436 GCA_036500885.1 Candidatus Dormiibacterota bacterium | reverse complement strand
CTCGACGCCACGAGGGAGGGCCGCCTGCTGGAGGCGCTCAGGGCGGGCGTGCCGGAGAGCGAGATGCGACTGACGCACAGCCTGCGCACCGTGCAGATCAAGCTGGTGCCAGGGCCGCGGCCGGGCGACACGCTGATGTTCCTGACCGACATCACCGAGCTGCGCCGGCTCGAGATGGTCCGGCAGGAGTTCGTGGCCAACCTGTCGCACGAGCTGAAGACCCCGCTGACCTCGCTGCGGCTCGCGGTGGAGAGCCTGCTGGGCGAGCCCGCCCCGCCCGCCGGCGCCCGCCGCCGTTTCGCGGCACGTGCGCTGAAGGAAACCGACCACCTGGCCAGCATCGTCGCCAACCTGCGCGAGCTGGCGCAGATCGAGGCTGGACACACCAACCTGTCGCTCTCCCGCTTCGACGTGCGCGAGCTCGTCGCGGAGGCCGCCGGCCGGCTGCGCCTCGACCGGCCGCTCGAGATGCGGATCCCGGACGGCGTGACCGTCACCGCGGATCGCACGCGGCTGGTGCAGGCGCTCGAGAACCTGCTGGACAACGCGGACAAGTTCTCGCCCGCCGGCTCCCCGATCGAGGTGGACGGAGCGATCCAGGGCGGGGAGCTGCGCCTGACCGTGCGCGACCACGGCCCCGGGATCTCGCCCGAGCACTGGCCGAGGGTGTTCGAGCGCTTCTACAAGGTCGACCCGGCGCGCTCGCGCGACGACAGCGACGCCACCCGTGGCGGCACCAGGGCCACCACCGGCTCGGGCCTCGGGCTCTCGATCACGAAGCACCTGATCCGAGCGCAGGGTGGACGGGTCTGGACGGAGGCCGCGCGGGATGGCGGCCAGGTGTTCGCGCTCGCCATCCCGATGCCCATTAACGACACCATAAGCAGCCGTTAACCGAAATTCAGTATCGTCGGCCGGGTGGAGCAGCCACAGACAGGCCGGGGGGCGGCCGGGACCGAGACCACCCCCGTCGTCCTCCGAACACTGCCAGGCGGGTCGCGGGTGAAGGTCTCTCTCGAGAAGGTCAGCTTCTACTACGGCAAGTTCCAGGCGCTGCACGACGTCACCATGCAGATCCCGGAGAAGCGGGTCACGGCGCTCATCGGGCCGTCCGGCTGCGGCAAGAGCACCCTGCTCCGGATGCTCAACCGCATGTACGACCTGGTCCCCGGCAGCCACGCCGAGGGTCGCATCCTGCTCGATGACCAGGACGTCGTGACCACCCGGAACCTGCTGGAGCTCCGCCAGCGGGTGGGCATGGTCTTCCAGCGGCCGATCTCCTTCCCGATGTCGATCCGCGACAACGTCGCCTTCGCTCCCCGCCTGCTCGGCTGGGCGCGGCCGGTCATCGAGGAGACGGTGGAGCGGAGCCTCCGCGACGCCGCGCTCTGGGACGAGGTCAAGGACCGGCTCAACATGCCGGGGGCCTCGCTGTCCGGCGGGCAGCAGCAGCGGCTGGCGATCGCTCGCTGCGTGGCGGTCAACCCCGAGGTGATCCTGATGGACGAGCCCTGCTCGGCCCTCGACCCCATCGCCACCATGAAGATCGAGGACCTGATGGGGCGGCTCACCGAGAACTACACCATCGTCATCGTCACGCACAACATGCAGCAGGCGGGCCGGGTGGCCGACTACACCGCGTTCATGCTCATGCACTCCGAGCACCGCTACGGGGAGCTGGTCGAGTTCGCGCCGACCGTGGAGCTCTTCCAGCGGCCGAAGGAAAAGCGCACCGAGGACTACATCACTGGACGCTTCGGCTGATACTCGAACTACCGTCTCCCATGTGACGAGAGAGGCATTCACCCGGGAGCTGGAGCTGCTCCGGGAGTCGCTCCTGCGCATGGCCGGTCTGGTCGAGTCGCAGATCGACGAGGCGCTCGGCGCCCTGCGGGCGTTCGATCGCGCCGGGGCCGACCGGGTGCGCATGAACGACCAGGCGGTCAACGAGCAGTTCCGCCAGATCCGCGAGCAGGTGTTCCAGGTGATGGCGACGCAGCAGCCGGTCGCCAGCGACCTGCGCACGCTGATGGGCGTGCAGTTCGTCGCGATCGAGCTGGAGCGGATGGGCGACTACGCCGTCCGCATAGCCCGCCGCACGTCGACGCTGGCCGGCCTGCCCCACGGACCGCTGCGCCCCGAGTTCGGGCTCATCGGCGAGCTGGCCAGCCAGCAGGTCCGGGACATCCTGGACGCGCTGATCGAGCAGGATCCCGCGCGAGCGCGCGAGGTGGCTGCCAAGGACGACGAGGTCGACCGGCTCTACAACCGCGTGTTCGACAGCCTGATCGACGAGTCGAGGGGCCACGACGACCCCGAGGACACGCTCCGCACGGTGACGCTGATCAACGTCGCGCACAACCTGGAGCGGATCGGCGATCGCGTGGTCAACGTGGCCGAGGACATCGTCTTTCTCGAGTCGGGGTTCGTGGTGGAGCTGGACTGATGACAGATCGCATCCTGATCGTCGAGGACGACGATGGTATCCGCGAGACGCTCAAGTACCATCTCACGGCGGCCGGCTACGCGGTCACGGAGGCGCGCGACGGCGCGATCGGGCTGCGCCTGGCCCGCACCTCGCGGCCAGACCTCGTCCTCCTCGACCTGATGCTGCCGGGCATGAGCGGAATGGAGTTCTGCCGTGCGCTGCGCAGGAGCAGCCGGGTGCCGATCATCATGGTCACCGCCAAGGACTCCGAGGTGGACAAGATCGTGGGCCTCGAGCTGGGCGCCGACGACTACGTCACGAAACCGTTCTCCGTCCGCGAGGTGCTGGCGCGCGTGAACGCCGTGATCCGCCGCAGCCGGGCCGAGGCCGCCGAACGGGCCATCCCCGAGCGGGACGAGATCGGAAACTTCACGATCGACCGGCCCGGCCGGCGCGTCCTGGTGGACGGGATGGACGTGAAGCTGACCTCCCGGGAGTTCGAGCTGCTGTCGTACCTGGTCGCCCACTCGGGCCGGGTCCAGTCACGCGACGTGATCCTGCAGCACGTCTGGGGAGTCGACTTCATGGGTGACCGCAAGACGGTGGACGTGCACGTGCGCTGGCTCCGCGAGAAGTTCGCGGGCCGCGTGCCGTTCGAGATCGTCACCGTGCGCGGCGCCGGCTACCGGCTGGACCGCGTGAGCAACAACCGCGTGGCGATGTAGTGGCGACGGCGCAGGCGGTTACCAAGGCTCCGGCGCGGGTTGGCCCGCCGCCCGACGGGTTCCGCAGGGTGACTACCGTGGTCGCCCTCGTCGCGCCGGTGGTCCTGATCGCCGTGATCCTGGTCATCGGGGCCGCCGCGCTGACGGCGATCGGCCGCTTCGGGCCCGGGTTCCTCACCAGCCGGGCCTGGAACCCGGTCAGGCTCGACTTCGGCGCCCTGCCGTTCATCTACGGCACGCTCGTGACCGGCCTGCTCGCGCTGCTGCTGGCGCTGCCCATCGGCATCGGCGTGGCGATCTTCCTGGCGGAGCCGGGCGCGGCAGGCGTCCGTGGCGCGATCGGCATCGGCGTCGAGATGCTGGCCGCGATCCCCAGCGTCGTGTACGGGATCTGGGGCCTGTACGTCCTGGCGCCGTGGCTGCTGCTCCACGTCAGCCGCCCGCTGTCGGACAGCCTCGGCGCCATCTCGTGGCACGTGCAGCTCGGGTCCCTGAGATGGGACGTGCCCAACATCTTCGCGGGACCGGCGAGGCAGACCAACCTGTTGGTCGCCGCGGTCGTGCTCGCCGTCATGATCCTGCCGACGCTCAGCTCGATCGCCCGCGAGGTGGTCAAGGCCGTGCCGGGCGGGCTGCGCGAGGCCAGCGTGGCGCTGGGCGCGACGTGGTGGGAGACGGTGTGGAAGGTCGTGCTGCCGGCCGCACGGGGCGGCATCTTCGGCGCGACGGTGCTGGCGCTGGGCCGCGCGCTGGGCGAGACGATGGCCGTGACGATGGTGATCGGCAACCGGGCCGACATCCCGCAGTCGCTGCTCTACCCCGCCTACACGCTGGCGAGCGTCATCGCCAACGAGTTCGCCGAGGCCACCGGCGCGCTCTACTCCGCCGCCCTGCTCGAGCTGGGCCTGGTGCTGATGCTGGTCACCCTGACCGTCAACGTGCTGGCGCTCCTCCTGGTGCGGCAGGTGACGAGGGACGTGCGGATATGAGCGGCAACCGGGGCCGCCTGATCGGCAACCAGGTCGCGCGTGGGGTGATGTACCTCACGGCGGTGCTCGCGCTCCTGCCGCTGTCGCTGGTCCTCATCTTCACCGTGGTCAAGGGCCTGCCGGCGGTGACGCACATCGAGTTCTTCATCAATGTCGAGCGCCCGGTCGGCATCGCGGGCGCGGGCATCGCCCACGCGTTCGCCGGCACGCTCGTCATGGTGGGCCTGGCCTCGCTGATGGCGATCCCGGTGGGCGTGGTGTCGGGCGTGCAGCTGGTCGAGTACGGCGCCGGCA
>DASYBH010000070.1:0-13367 GCA_036500885.1 Candidatus Dormiibacterota bacterium | reverse complement strand
GTGTCCTCTCGCACCCTGCGGTAGACGAAGCCGTGGTCGAACTCGTCGAAGCCCAGCCTGGTGTGGGCCGGCCCCCGGCTGCCATGGCGGCCCCGCAGCTCCTGCGACCAGTTGGTGTGCAGCCACTCGAAGTGCACCGGGTCGATCGAGTTCTCCTGGCACTGGAACCAGTTGCAGGGGACGTGCGACAGCACCACCTGCTTGTAGCCGCTGTCGTGGAACCGGTCCCAGTCCGGCAGCAGCGGTGCCGGCTCCGGCCCGAGGTAGGCCCAGACCAGCCCCGCCAGCTCCTGCACCCGGTAGGCCTTGATCGCCACCTTCTCCTTGAAGCGCGCGTGCGGGTGGGCGCGCTCCTCGAAGGGCTGGTGCAGGCAGCCGCCCGTCTCGTCGAAGAGCCAGCCGTGGTAGTTGCAGCGGAGGCCGCGGTCCTCGACGAACCCGTACGACATGTCCGCGCGGCGGTGGGGACAGTGCCTGTCGACGAGCCCGTACGTGCCGGCGAGGTCGCGGTAGAGGACCAGGTCCTCACCCATCACCCGCACCGGCTTCGTCGCCCGCTCGTCCAGCTCGGCCGTGCCGGCGATCGGCTGCCAGTACCGCCGGAGGAGCTCGCCCATCGGCGTGCCCGGCCCGGTCTGGCACAGCATGCGGTTTCGTTCCTCGCTCAGCAACGCACGCTCCTCAGAGGCAAGGGGCTCGACGGGCCTCGATCGGCCCCTCCCGCAGGTCCCGCCACGCCTCACTCGGGCGAAGCTGCCGCTTCCGGCCATCCTGGTGTCTTTTTGGAGTTTCCGGGTCGGCCACTACAGTTGGGTGCAGGTGGACGACTGGCGCGCGACCGGGCTCGACGACTGGGAGATCGCGGACGCGGTCGGCCTCGGGCTGGCCCCCGGCGACGTGCTCGAGTGGGCGCCGTTCCGTCCCCTGGAGATCCATTGGGCTCGCAGGCACGCTCTCTCCCCGGCCGAGGCCCGCCGCTGGGCGGCGCGGGGCGTGCCGGTGCGCGACGCCGTCAGGGCGCGCGCCGCCGGCCTGACCTTCGACGAGCTGCACCGCTGGGAGGACGCCGGCTTCAACGTCTCCGACGCGTGGGAGGCGAAGGAGAGCGGCGTCGACGTCCCGACGGCCGCGGCGTGGCGCGAGGCGGGCTTCGTCGCGCCCGACGCCCTGCAGCTGATCCGCGACGGCTGGACGCTGGCGGCGGCAAGGGTGGCCAGGGAGGCTGGCATCCGCCGGTACTCCGTACCTCAGGCCAGCACCGCCTCCTCGTAGGGGCGCAGGCCCGACGGCTCCAGCGGCAGGACGCCGGCGTCGATCATCCACCGCTGGGTCCGCTCGTACACGGAGCGGGTGTACGGCTCCGCGACGATCCTCTCGCCCAGCCCGAAGCCGCGGACGTCGATCGTCGGGTGCAGGTGCTCCGGCAGCTCCTTCAGGTGGTAGTGCTTGTAGCGCTGCGGCTGCTCGTCGATGTCGCGCTGGGCGCGCACCAGCGCCGACACGTAGCGCTCGACGTCCTCGGGAAGGGCCGCGCCCGAGACCAGGAACGCGACCATGAACGTGGTGTCCAGCACCTTCCTGAAACCCCGCTGCTCCAGCACGTACATCGGCGCCCCGAAGAGGTTGACGGCCTCCAGGTCGCCGTCCAGCATCAGCTCCAGCCGGTCCTCCGGCCGGCCCGTGAACCGGAGCCGGACCTCGTCCGGGGCGATGATCCCCTCCAGCGACTGCAGCGTCGAGAAGTGGCTGCCGGAGTGCACCCCGACGCCGATCTCGACGCCGCGGAGGTCCTCCGGCCGGCGCACGGACGACGAGGGCTGCACGTAGATCCCACCCGGCGCGACGCTGTAGGCGCGGCCCCACATCCGTCCGCGCCCCGCGGCCGACACCGCGTTGATGGCCCAGTGGCAGGCGCCGCTGACCTCGCACGACCGGCCCGCGTGCATCGACTCGAACGCGCCGTACAGAACCTCGTCGGGTCCCCCGTCCGCGGCCGGCCGGACGCCCAGGTCACGGAACCCCGGGATGGTGACGAACTCGTGATCGAGACCGGCGCCGGCGAAGTAGCCCTTCTCCTCGGCCACCCATTCCTGCAGGCGGCCGTGCGGAACGATCCTGAACTTCTCCAATGAGACCTCCTCCTGGGCCGATCCTATGCGCCGGCCGGCGATCCATCAACCCACGCGTACCGATGAGGGCGATCGGCCGAACCGATGGCGATCTCAGCACGCCGCCGTGGCATGCTGATTCCACCGCCGATGGCCGAGCTGCGTCACTACCGCTACTTCGTCGAGATCGCCAAGCGTGGGACCTTCACGGCCGCGGCGGAGACGCTCAACATGACGCAGTCGGCGCTCAGCGAGCAGATCCTGCAGCTCGAGCGCGAGTGCGGCTCGATGCTGTTCAACCGCCGTCACACCGGGATCACGCTGACTCCGGCCGGCGAGTACCTGCTGCACGAGGCGGAGGCGCTGCTGACCAAGGCGGCGGAGACGCGCGAGGGGCTGGCCGGCTTCCGGCACGGCTACCGGAGCCGCCTGCGGATCGCCTCCATCCTGGGGCCGCTCCAGTCCTGGATGCCGGCCGCGCTGGCGGAGTTCGCACAGAGCGAGCCGCACGTGCAGCTCCGTATCACCCACCAGGCCACGGTGAACGAGATCCTGGCCGACGTCGCCGGCGACCACCTCGACGTCGGCATCGTCAGCCTCCGGCCGTCGGCGCCCGCGCGCTCCCGCCACCACGAGCTCTCACAGGTGGTCCTGCTGGAGGAGGCGCTGGTGGCGCTGGTCCCGTCCGGCCACTCGCTGGCCCAGCTCGCCCACGTACGGCAGGAGGACCTGCGGGACACGCACCTGGTCACGTTCCCGGCGGGCTACAACCTGCGCGGGATCATCGAGGACTGGTTCCACGGCGCCGGCGGGGCGCCGATCGTGGCGGCGGAGACCGCGGCGGTCGAGGTCATGCTGAGCCTGGTGTCGGCGGGCGTCGGCGTGGCCATCGTGCCCCGGTCGCTGGCCCAGCGGGGCCTCGCGGCCGGCATGCGGGGCCTGAGCCTGGGACCGGAGGACCCGCCGCGCCGGGTCGTCGCCGCCGTCTCCCGGCGGAACGGCGCGAGCGCGGACATGGTGTCCACCCTGCTCGACGTCCTGCAGGCGCACGCTCGGGGAGCGGACGGCGTGGCCGCCGGCTGACGGGCCGGCGGCCACGGATGGAGCGTCAGCCGCAGCGGCTGCTGAACTGCGGGTTCGGCGCCGGCTGGCTGATGATCGTGCCCCCGAAGCGGGCGATGTCCGGCGTGCCGTACTCGGCGGTGCGACCGAAGTCCTGGACCGTCGTCCCGGGGATCACGTTGCCGAAGTTCCACACGCACAGGTTGCCGCCGCCGGGCAGCCTGCCCAGCGTGTAGAACGGGTAGAACGCCGCGCCGGCGGGCCCGGCGGTGCAGCCCACGCCGGTCACGGTGTTGCACAGGATCTCCGAGCCGCCCAGGTCGGTCTCGAACTGGACGGTCGGGTAGGTGCGTCCGCGACCGGTGAACGGACCCAGGTACTGGAACGACGTCGGGTGCCCGGCCTGACCGTCCGGCCAGTCGGCCTGGTACGAGGAGCCCTCGAAGTCCAGGTCACCGTTCTGGAAGGTGTTGGCCTGGCATCCGGCGATGGGCCACCGCGCCGTCTGCGGGTGGCCGTTCACCACGATGGTGCGATTGCCTGCCGGCATGCAGCTGGCGTCCGAGAACTCACACAGCGCGGCGGTGGTGAAGTTGTTGGTCGGACAGGGCGCGCCGCCCTCCGTCGTCGGGTTGGCGCAGACCCCGGTGGTCACGCTGCACGGGCCCTCGCCCGGCGACGCCTTCTCGAACCCGCCCTTGCAGACCTGGAACACCCTGGGGTCCTGGAAGCTCTGCCCGGCCGAGAAGGTCTGGCTGATGGGGAACGGGCTGGCGACCGACGAGCAGGGCTCGAAGTGGCCGAGCTCCTGCTGCATGAGCACGCCGCCCTCCAGCGCCGCCCACGGCACCTGGTTCTGCTGCAGCGCGCTGCTGTACTCCGGGTGGAAGTCGAACGGGGTGCCGCCGCAGTCCGCGATGTTGGTGTTCTTGAAGCCGTTCGCGGCGCTGGACACCATGAACCCCGACTGCCCGGTGTTGAAGTCGAAGATGCGCGTCTCCAGCCCGTGCGGGGTATCCCTGAGCGTGACCTGGAGCGCGTCGCCCCCGTTCATCAGCAGGGTCTTCCCGTTGGGCGTGAACGAGCTGACGTTGACCAGCTGCGGGCTGGGCGGCCCGGCCGGGACCCCGTCCAGCTGGAGGTAGGCGAAGTTGATCGGCTCGATGCAGTTGTTGTTGCAGGTGGCGAAGCCGAACGTGCACTCCAGGCTGTCGATGGTCAGCGCGGCGCAGTATCGCGTCGGGTCGCAGCTGGGGCCGTCGATGAACGGGGTGAAGCCGGGCGCGTAGAACTGCAGCTCCATGAACGCCGAGCCGGCCGCGGCCGGGTTGCCGATGTTGCCGGAGTTGGCGTCGCTGTTCGGCGTGCACGGGTTCTGCGGGTACGACTTGAAGTCGCAGAGCGGCAGGCCGAACCAGGGGGCCGGGCTCAGCTCCGCGTAGTGGCTGACCCGCGGGCTGGTCACGGTCGGCGTCGCCCTGGGATCGACGGCCAGCCGCATCAGGTACGTCATGTCGCTGGCGCTGCCCGGCTCGCTCGAGATGAACTTCACCGAGGGCTCGTCGTGGCCGACGTAGTGGCCGTTGTCGTAGAACCGCTGGACGTGGCCGTCGTAGAGCGCGACCGGGTCGACGCAGCTCCGGTTCAGACCGGCCTTCACGGATTTGTACAGCGGGCTGTGGCCGTTGCAGTCCATCATCCCGATCGGGTTGGGCGCAACGGAGCCGCCGGTCGGCGCAGCCATCGTGCCGGTCGGGCCGAGGCTGAAGACGATCGCGGTCGTCGCCGCCCCAGCCAGACCCACCCACCGCCGCCAGGGTTTGAGCATGAGCATCCTCCTCTTCGCGTGTCCGCCTGCGTCGGTGCACCAGTGGAGCGCGTCATCGGGCTCCTGTCAAGTTGTGACACGCGCGGGCACGACACGCGTCAGACGAGGGCCTGGTGGACGAGCTGCCGCAGCTGGCCGCGGAAGTCGAACGGGGACTCCATGAGCTGCGTCATGAAGATGACGGCGAGGTCCTCGACCGGGTCGACCCAGAACAGGGTGGCCGCCGCCCCGCCCCAGAAGTACTCGCCCGGCGACGCGATGGCCCCCATCTCGGCCGGGTCCAGGATGACGGCGAAGCCGAGCCCGAAGCCGATGCCGGCGCTGCCGGTGCCGAGGGCGTCCGACTCCAGGGACAGCCTGCTCATCGAGGCGCCGCCAGGGAGGTGGTTGCGGACCATGAAGCGCAGGGTTCGCTCGCCGAGGACGCGATGGCCGTCGAGCTCGCCGCCGCGCCGCAGCATCTCGACGAAACGGTGGTAGTCGGCGGTGGTCGAGAGCAGCCCGCCGCCTCCCGAGGGCCTGCGCGGCCGCAGGTACACGCTGGTGCGAGGGTCGTCGAACACCTCGAGCGCCTTGTCGGCGTTCCGCCGGTAGTTGGCGGCGAGGCGGCCCACCTCGCGCTCGGGAATGACGAAGCCGGTGTCCACCATGCCCAGCGGCTCGAAGACGACCTCCCGGAGGTACTGGTCGAACGGCCGGCCCGAGATGACCTCCACCAGGCGGCCGCAGAGGTCGGTCGCGTACGAGTAGTGCCAGCGGGTGCCCGGATGGAACTTGAGCGGCAGCGCCGCCAGGCGCCGCGAGAACTCCTCGAGCGTGTGGGTCGGGTCCCTGAGATCGGCCTCCGCGTAGAGCTGGTCGACCGGATGGGCGGGATCGAATCCGTAGCCGACGCCCGAGGTGTGCATGAGGAGGTCGCGCACGGTGATGGGGCGCTCGGGGGCGACCAGCCGCCCATCGCCCTCCCGGACCCGGACGTCCCGCCACTCCGGCAGGAAGCGCTCGATCGGATCGTTGAGCTCGAAGCGGGCCTGCTCATAGAGCGTCAGCAGCGCGACCGAGGTGATCGGCTTGGTCATCGAATAGATCCGCCAGATCGTGTCGTCCCTCACCGGCGCCGCCCGCTCCAGGTCGGCGCAGCCGAAGGACCTGAGGTAGGCCACGCTGCCATGTCGGGCGACCAGGGCCTGGCAGCCCGCGATCTTGCCCGGCTGCACGTACCTGCTGGCCAGGTGGTCGGTGATGCGCTCCAGGCGCGCTTCGTCGAAGCCGGCTGTGCTCATGTCCACACAGTGCATCATGGGGCACCCACTGGCCAGCCATTTCAGGCAAGCAGGCCACCCGGAACGCTAGTGTGAACGGGTGCACCGAGCGGTTGACCGCCAGCTGCCGTCCTCACCCCTTGGACAGGTGTCGGTGCTGGGGCTGGCCCGGCGACAGCTCGACCACGAGCGGGCGTCGGCGACCGGGCTCGCGATCGCCCTGGTCCTGGCGCTCCTCCCCGCGGCCCTCCTGTTCGTGGAGAGCTCCGGGACGCGCTCCGACCTGCGCACGGTGGCCGCCGCCTCCTACGGCGTGATCGTGCACCGCGCCGACATCAGGGACCGCGCCACCTTCGACGCCTTCCAGCAGCAGGTGCGGCGCCAGGTGGACCCGCGACTCGCGCCGTACACGGACGGGGGCAACGAGAGCGCCACCGCCGGCCCGTTCCGCATCGACTCGACGAGCGCGGGGCCGCCCAGCCCGGCGGTGGCGGCGGCCGACGTGCAGGTGTCGTACGCCGCCGACCTGGCGGCACGGGTCGACGCGCTGCAGGGGGTGCTTCCGAACCGGGCCGACGGCACGTCCAGCATGGCCCAGGCCGTCGCCGACCGCGCCGGCATCCGCCTGTTCGACACCGTGTGCGTCCGCGTCCCGTCGGCGCCGCCCGGCGCCACACCGTGGTGCACGCGCGTCGTCTCGCTCTGGCGACCGGCCACGGCGGCCGACGCGGGCCTGGCCGCCGCCACCGCCCCCCTGCAGCTCTTCACCGACCGCGAGGCGTACTTCGGCGTGCTGGGCGCCGCCGGTCCCCAGCACGCCGAGGCCTCACGGCAGTACCGGCCTCACGGCGATGCCGTGGCGGCCGTGGACGGCGCCACGGTGCAGGCCCGGGTCCGCGAGGCGACCGCCGCGATACAGGCTGCGCACATCGGCGACGTGCGCAGCTCGCTGAACAACGATCTCCAGCGGTACGCGGCGGCAAGGGACGCGGTGCGCTTCCCCATCAGGCTCCTCACCGTGGCGCTGATCCCGCTGCTGCTGCTGCTCGTGGGTGCGGTCGCGCGCTGGTACGTCGACCTGCGACTCCAGCACCTGGCGCTCCTGCGGGCGCGCGGCTGGTCGCGGAGCCGCGTGCAGTCCGTGGTGCTGGCCCAGTTCGGGACGCTGGGCGCCGTGGCGCTCGGCCTGGCCCTGCTCGCTGGGCTGGGGTTCGCCCTGCGAGCCGAGGGCGGCCCGGCCGGCCTCGTCCCGGTGGCGCCGAGCCCCGGCCAGCTGGTGGCGATCGCCGCCGCCGTCGGCGTCCCGGTGGTCGCCGCGGCCACGTTCATCGGCCTCGCACGCTGGGCGTCCCGCCAGCGCATGCTGCGGCTCGAGCACCCGGAGACCAGGGATGCCCGCACCCTGTCCTGGCGCGGCACCGAGCTCAACGGCCTGCTGATCGTGCCGGCCGCGCTGCTCCTGCTCTCCGCCCGCCTGGCCGGCACCGAGCGATGGCTCCCGCCGGGCACCCTCGGCGACGTCGGCGCCCTGCTGGTGAGCGTCGCCGGGCTGGTCATGCTGGTCGTCGCCGTCCTCCCCGCGATGTCGCTGGTGGCCGAGCTCAGCGGGCGCCGCCGCGCGGGCGTCGAGGGCACCCTCGCGCAGTGGCAGCTCCGGCGCTGGTGGCAGCGACACGCGACGGCCGGCTTCCTTCTCGTGCTGGCGTTCGCGATCGCCTCGTTCACCGCCGTCGCGCTGGCGACACAGCTGCTGAACCCGGCGAGCACCGGGACCGTGCTCGGGCCGGACGTCGGCGTCAGCCTGGCCGTCGGATTCGCCTGCGCCATCGTCGCCGCCTTGCTGACGTACGGCCTCGCGTTCCTGCTGGCCTGCCGGGCGCGGACGGACGACTACACGGCGCTCCTGGTGGACGGGCTCCCGGCGCCCGCGCTGCGGCGGAGCGTCGCGATCGAGCAGCATACGGTCCTTGTGGAGGGACTTCTCGTCGGCGTGGCGCTCGGGCTCGTGCTCGCCTGGACCGACCTGCACGGCGTCCGGCTCGACGGTCAGGCGCTGGCCAGCGCTCCGACCACGCTGGGCTCGATCGCCGGCGTCGGTGCGGCGGCCGTGACCGGCCTCGCCGCTGGGGCCACCGCCGGCTGGCTGGTCCGGCGCGCCTCGATCGGCTACCACCTGGTCGCGCAGGGCCGCAGCACCACGTGAGCGCGGTCGCCTCCCGCTCCAACGAGAAGGTCCTGGTCAACGTGCGCCGGCTGACGCACGTCTACAACACGCCCACGGACGAGCTGATCGCCCTGCGCGAGCTCAACCTCCAGCTGATCGAGACCGAGCGGATCGCGATCGTCGGGCCCAGCGGGAGCGGCAAGACCACGCTCCTGAACATCCTGGCGGCGCTGGAGGCCCCGAGCGACGGCACGGCGTCGGTGGCCGGGCTGGACCTGGCCGCCATGTCGGACGGCGAGCGGGACGAGTACCGCCGCCGCGAGGTGGGGTACGCGCTGCAGCGGGTCGAGCTGGGCACGTTGCCGCGCCTCACGGCCCTCCAGAACGTCCAGGTGCCGATGATCGGCGTGATCGGGTCGGCGCGCCGGCGGCGCGACCAGGCGATGGAGCTGCTCGCGGCGGTCGGTCTCAGCCAGCGCCTCGACCGCCTGCCGGCCGAGCTCGGCTTCGGCGAGCGCCGGCGCCTGGCACTCGCGGTCGCCCTCGCGAACCATCCCCGGCTGCTGCTGGCTGACGAGGTGACGGCGGGGCTCGACGACGAGGCCGCCGACCAGCTGCTGGCCGACCTCAACACCCTGCTGCGCGAGCTGGAGACCAGCGCGATCATCGTCGCCCACGGCCGCCACCTGCCCCGCCACGTCGACCGCATCGTCCCCCTCCCGTACCCGCGACCGGTGGCGGCCGCGCCCCGAGCGCGACGCGACGGCACGCGGGGACGGGACGCCCAGCCCTCTCGGCGCACGGTGCTCGTCGCCGACTCCGTCTCCAGGTGGCTGCCCACTCCCGAGGGCCCCGTCGAGGTCGTGCGCGGCGTCAGCTTCCACGTCAGGGAGGGCGAGATGGTCGCCATCCTCGGCATGTCGGGGGTTGGCAAGTCGACGCTTCTCGGGCTGTGCGCCGGTCTCGACGAGGTCGACGCCGGCCGCATCACGCTCATGGGACAGGAGCTGGCGCGTCTGCGCGGCGCCGCGCGTGAGGCGCTGCTCCAGCACGACCTGAGCATGGTCATGGGCGTTCGGCCTCCGGTGCAGGCGACGGCCGAGGAGAGCGTGGCAATCGCGGCGAGGATCGCCGGCACCCCGCGCGAGGAGGCCAACCGGCTGGCGAGGGTGGCGCTGGCGGCGACCGGGCTGGCCGACCAGGCCACCGCCCCGCTCGGGCGGCTGTCCGGCGGCGAGCAGGCGCGCGTCGCGGTGGCTCGGGCGCTGATCCGGTTTCCGAAGCTGATCATCGCCGACGAGCCGACGGCACAGCTTGACATCCTCACGTCCACTGACATCGTCGAACTGCTGCGAGAGGCGGCCGACTCCGGCATCGCTGTGCTGCTGGCCACCCACTCCGCGGTGCTGGCAGAGATCGCCGACCGCGTTCTGGTGATGCGGAACGGAACGCTGCAGGAGCTTCGCCGCTGACCGCACGGGATGCCCCCTCCCCCACGAGGGGGGAGGGCTGGGTCACGGCACGGACGAACAGAACGTCTCGAGCGGCTTAGTTGGCGTTCTCGGTCGTCGCCCTTGCGGCTGCCAGTTTCTCGGCGCGGACAGCCCGGGCCTTGGCAAGCGCCAGCTTGCGCTTTTCCAGAGCCGCCGGGTCCGTGATCGGCTTGCGCTGGCGACGCGGCCGGGCCTCGGCCATGGTGGAGAGCTCCGCGCCGCGAGCGCGCCCACGACGCCCACGCGTCCCAGCGGCGCCGGTCAGCCGGCCGAGGGCGGACCCGATGTCGAGCAGCTCCGACCGCAGGCGGCGATTCTCCTCGGTCAGCTGCTGATTCTCACGCTGAAGTGAGTCGTTCGCCGTCACGAGCTGTGAGATCTGGTCGACGATCGATCGGGTGTCCGATCCGCCTCGGGCGTTCCGACGCCTGCCCCTTCCGCTCGTCCTGGTTGCCGACGTGGTCCTTGGCACTTCCTATACCTCACGCGTTGTCGATGTCAGCGGGTTGTATCAACAGCCCGAAGAGCACTGTTCCAAGAATGGCACGTTATCATCGGCGAGACTACCAATGCCGGCCGGCAGTGCTGGCAGCCACCGGATCGCTCGTCCCGTGCTCCACGACATCGATCGGTCAGGGACGGTGACGATTGGCGTCAAGTGACCGGCAGCCAGTGCGGCGACAGTGACGGTCAGGGTGGTGCTTCACTGTGGCCTCAGGCGTCGCACCCTGACAGGCGGCGACGCCATGCTCGAGCGCGGGCGTCAGCCCGCGCGCAGCAGGTCCAGCACCTCAGCCAGCACGCGGAGGTGCTCGTGCGAGCGGTCGGGGCAGAGCCCCAGCGGATCCATGTGCAGTGGCCGGATGCCGGCCGCCAGCGCTCCCGCGACGTCCGTTCGCCGGCTGTCCCCGACGTGCACGGCCGCCTCGGGACCGACGCCGCAGGCTGCCAGGGCGAAGTCGAAGATGCGCGGGTCCGGCTTGTCGACGCCGACCGCGGCGGAGTCGACCACCGCGTCCACGCGCACGCCCCGCCCGGCGCCGACCTGCACCACGCCGGCGGCAGCGAGCCGCGCCTCGACCGTGCCGTCCGAGTTGGAGACGATCGCCAGGCGGACGCCGGTGGCCGCCAGCGCCGGCAGGATGTCCAGCGACGAGCGGATGGCGGGGTGCCAGCCGGCGGGGCGGATCTCGGCGACGAACGCCTCCTCCAACTCGCCGCCGAGCCCCGCCGCCTCGAGGAAGCCGACCAGGTAGGCGGTCGAGAGCGCCGCCCCCGAGCCGGGAGCCTCGTCGTAGGCCAGCATCCCGTGGTAGTGGCAGCGCTCGACGGCCTCGGGCGAGCCGTCGGCGCCGTGAGCGGCGAGGAAGCGTCCGGCCTCCACCAGCGGCGGCAGGGTTAGGATGCCGCCGGCATCCAGGAAGACTGCCTCGACGGGTCCATGGCGATTCGGCACGGTGCAGGTATAGCATCACGCGGGTGCCGATGGAAGACGACCTGCCCCCGGCAGATGAGGGGAGTAAGGAAGACGACTTGCCCCCCCTGACCCCCCGGCAGATGAGGGGGGGTTTGACGCTGCCCGGCCTGCCGCTCGCCTTCACGTGGCGCATCGCACCCCAGCGCTGGCACGTGAGCGAGGCCGGCACGCTCTCGATCAGCGCCGGCGGGCGGACGGACCTGTTCGCCGACCCACAGGGCGGCGCGCCGGTGTCGAACGCTCCGCGTGTGCTGGCCACGACCGCCGGCGACTACCAGTTCAGCGCCCGGGTGACCGTCGACTTCGCCGCCACCTTCGACGCCGGCGTGCTCCTGCTGTACGCGCACGACGGTGCGTGGGCCAAGCTCTGCTTCGAGCGGTCGCCGCAGGGTGAGCCGCTCGTCGTCTCCGTGGTGACGCGCGGCGTGTCGGACGACGCCAACGCGTTCCCCGTCGAGGGCCGGCAGGTGTGGCTGCGCATCTCCCGGATGGGGGGCGCGCACGCGTTTCACGCGTCGACCGACGGCGCCCGCTGGCGGTTCGTCCGCCACTTCGCCGTCGAGCCGGCGGACGGCCTGGCGGTCGGCTTCCTCGCCCAGTCGCCGGCCGGTGCCGGCTGCACGGCCGCCTTCGACGAGATCCGCTACCTGGCGGAGCCCCTGGCAGACCTGCGCAGCGGCGTCTAGCGGTGCGGCCGAGGAGCACTCTGTCATGCCCAACCTGATGGTCGTGATCGCCAGCACGCGTCCCGGACGTGTGGGCCTGCCAGTGGGAAGGTGGATCCATCAGCGTGCCCTCGACCACGGCGCCTTCGACGTGGACCTGGTGGACCTGGCCGAGCTGGCGCTGCCGTTCATGGACGAGCCCCACCACCCGCGCCTGCGCAGGTACCAGCACGAGCACACGAAGCGGTGGAGCGCGAGGGTGGCGAGGGCCGGCGCCTTCGTCTTCGTCACCCCCGAGTACAACCACGGCTACAACGCGCCACTGAAGAACGCGATCGACTACCTGATCCACGAGTGGGAGCACAAGCCGGTCGGGTTCGTCAGCTATGGCGGCGTCGCCGCGGGGACCCGAGCCGTGCAGCAGCTCAAGCCGGTCCTCTCGTCGTTGAAGATGACGCCCGTCATCGAGGCCGTGTACATCCCGTTCGTGCAGCAGTTCCTGGACCACGACCGGCGTTTCGTTCCGAGCGAGACGACCGAGGCGGCGGCGACGGCGATGCTCGATCACATCACACGCTGGGAGGCGGTGCTGCGGCCGCTGCGCGCGGACGCCACCGAGACCGCCGCACCATGACCGACCGGCGACCGCTACGACCAGCTTCCCTACCGGGTCGCGAACTGAGAACCCCGGCCGCGGCGGGGTCGATCACCAGCCGAAGAGGCTCCGGCCCCGGCGGGCGCCCGCAGCGCCGCCAGCCGCGATGACCTGCTCGCGCTCTCTGACCAACCGTGCCCGGAGCTGGCGCAGGAACCGGGCATCGACCTCTGCCGCGCGCAGCACCGCCCGGACGTCGCCGGCGGTGACGATGAGCTCCGCGTCGTCGCCGAGCAGCTCGTCCAGGTCACCGTGGACGAGCTCGGTCACATCGCTGCCCCCTCCTGGCTCACGGCCTGCGCCGCGAGCCGCGCCCTGACCGCCACGAGGCCGCGATGGACGAGCAGCTTGACCGAGGCCTCGCTCCGGCCCATGCGTGCCGCGACGTCGGCGGTGTGCATGTCCTGCCCGAGCTTCAGACTGATGGCGGTTCGCTGGGCATGGTTGAGTGCGCCCACGGCAGCCCAGACCCGGTCGACCTCGGTCCGCTGGACGACCTGCTCCTCGACCGCCGGCCGGCGGTCGGGCTGGTCGCCGGCGGCGTCGAGGTCGAGTGCGGGATGGCGCCGGCGGAGGTGGTCGGTGACGGTGTGGAATGCGATCTGGTACAGCCACGCGCGGAACGGGCGGCCCGTCTGCTGGTACCGGTCGAT
>DASYBH010000069.1:0-3208 GCA_036500885.1 Candidatus Dormiibacterota bacterium | reverse complement strand
CAGAACGCCTGCGAGACGGAGGAGATGAAGCCGACCCCGCCGGGCGCGCCGTCCGCGAACCGGAAGTTGGTGGACGGGCCGGGCCGGTCGCTGGGCTTCGGCTCCAGCGGGAACAGGTCCTCGATCTGCTCCTGGATGCGCCGGCTGGGCACCACGAGCTCGTTGGACCAGATGCCGTCGCCGTCCAGTGGCATGAACTCGATGAAGCGCACCTCGTAGCCGCGCTCGCGCGCCAGGCGGGCGAAATCGACCACCTCGTCGTCGTTGCTGCCCTTCATCACGACCATGTTCAGCTTGATCGGGCTGAGGCCGGCCTCCTCGGCCGCCAGGATGCCGTCCATCGTGCGGGCGAACGCCTCGACGCGCGCGATCTCCTTGAAGCGGTCCATGTGGAGCGTGTCCAGCGACACGTTGACGCGCTTGAGGCCCGCCTCGGCCAGGAGCTTCGCCTTGTTGCGCAGGAGGACGCCGTTGGTGGTCATGGTGATGTCCAGCGTCGGGTCGAGGCTGTTGATCATGCCGACCAGCTCCTCGATGTGGTGGCGCACCAGCGGCTCGCCGCCCGTGAGGCGGATGGTGCGCACGCCGTAGCGCTGGACGAAGAGGCGTGTCAGCCGGTGGATCTCCTCGAAGCGAAGGATGTCCTCGCGGGCCAGCCAGCGCAGCCCCTCGGCCGGCATGCAGTACACGCATCGGAAGTTGCAGCGATCCGTCACGGAGATGCGCAGGTCGTCCGCCACGCGTCCGTAGGTGTCACGCAGTTGCCTCTTCACATGGTCGATGATAGCGAGCATGGAGTACGAGCACGTGCTGGTCGACCGGGACGGACCGGTCGGGGTCGTCACCCTCAACCGGCCCCCCGTCCTGAATGCCCTCAGCCCGGCGCTCATCGCCGAGCTGGGCCGTGCGCTGAGCGGGTTCGACGCCGATCCCGAGGTGCGAGCGGCCGTGCTCACGGGCGGCCCGAAGGTGTTCGCCGCCGGCGCCGACATCGGCGACATGGCCGACCGCTCGCCGGTCGACCAGCTCCAGCGCGACCAGACGGGCCGCTGGGCGGTCATCGCCGCGTTCAGCAAGCCCCTGATCGCCGCGGTCAACGGCTACGCGCTCGGCGGCGGCTGCGAGCTGGCCCTCATGTGCGACCTGATCGTGGCCGGCGACAGCGCTCGCTTCGGCCAGCCGGAGATCAACCTGGGGATCATCGCCGGCGCGGGAGGCACCCAGCGCTGGCCGCGCACCGTCGGCAAGTACGTGGCGATGGAGGTCAACCTGGGCGGCGCGCCGATCGCGGCGCAGCGGGCCTACCAGCTGGGCCTCGTGAACAAGGTGGTGCCGGCGGAGGTGACCATCGAGGTGGCCACGCAGCTGGCGGCGAAGCTGGCCGAGAAGGCGCCGGTCGCGCTGCGCCTGGCCAAGGAGTCCGTCAACCAGTCGCTCGAGACCCCGCTCCAGGAGGGGCTCGCCGTGGAGCGCAAGAACTTCTACTTCCTGTTCGCGACCGAGGACCAGAAGGAGGGCATGCGCGCGTTCCTCGAGAAGCGCAAGGCCCAGTTCAGGGGACGGTGAAGATGGCCGAGGCGAAGACGGACGAGGCGGTGGTCGGCTACCAGGTGGAGAACGGCGTCGCGTGGATCCGGCTCAACCGGCCGGAAAGCCTCAACGCCGTCAACGGCGACCTGCGGCGCGCCCTGAGGGATGCGGTCAAACGCGCCGAGCGCGACGAGACGGCGAGGGCGGTCGTCGTCACCGGCCACGGACGCGCCTTCTGCGCCGGCGCCGACGTCAGGGAGTTCGGGAGCCGCGAGGGCGCGGTCGACGACATCCGCGGGGACTACGAGCTCCTGCTCAGCCGGCTGCGGCTGATGCCCAAGCCCACCATCGCCGCGATGAACGGTGTGGCGGCAGGGATCGGCGCGTCGCTCGCGCTGGTCTGCGACCTCCGCTATGCGGTGCCGCAGGCCAGCTTCGTGGAGGCCTTCGTCAAGATCGGCCTGAGCGTCGACGGCGGCGTGAGCTGGCTCCTGCCCCGCCTGATCGGCTCGGGCAGGGCGCTGGAGATGCTCTACACGGGCGAGCCGATGGGCGCGGAGGAGGCGGCCCGGCTGGGCCTGGTCAATCGGGTCGTCGAGCCGGACCAGCTGGAGCCGGTCGTGCGCGAGCTGGCGGAGCGGCTGGCCGCCGGGCCGACCCTGGCGCTGGGCGCGATCAAGCGAACTGTCAACTTCTCCGCGCACACGACGCTGGAGGAGGCGATGGAGTTCGAGTTCCACCTCCAGGGCGCCCAGATGCGAAACGAGGACTTCCGGGAGGGGGTGGCCGCGTTCCTGGAGAAGCGGAAGGCCGAGTTCAAGGGGAGGTAGGTCGATGGCCGAGCTGCGCGAAACGGTGATCGTGGCGACGGCCCGCACGCCGATGGGGCGCTACGGGGGACAGCTGAAGGACGTGCGGCCCGACGACCTCGCCGGTCTCGTCATCAAGGAGGTCGTCGAGCGCGCGGGCGTGCGGCCGGAGGACGTCGACGACGTGGTGATGGGCTGCGCCAACCAGGCCGGCGAGGACAACCGCAACGTGGCGCGCATGGGCCTGCTGCTGGCCGGCCTTCCGGTCGAGGTGCCCGGCCAGACGGTCAACCGTCTGTGCGGCTCGGGAATGCAGGCCACGATCACCGCGGCCCGCGACATCCAGACGGGCGCGTCCCAGGTGATGATCTCGGGCGGCGTCGAGAGCATGACCCGCGCGCCGTGGGTCATGGCCAAGCCCGACGGCGCGTTCGCGCGGGGTCCGCAGACGGTGCACGACACGGCGCTCGGCTGGCGGCTGGTCAACCCCAGGATGGCCGAGATGTACGGCACGCTGCAGATGGGGGAGACGGCCGAGCGGGTGGCGGCCAGGTACGAGATCGAGCGCCAGGTGCAGGACGAGTTCGCGCTCCGCAGTCACCAGCGCGCGGTCGAGGCGCAGCGCGCCGGCCGCTTCGACGCGGAGATCGTGCCGGTCACCGTGCCGCAGCGCAGGGGCGACGCGCTCGTGCTCTCGGCGGACGAGGGGCCGCGCCCCGACTCCTCGCTGGAGAGCCTGGCCAGGCTGCGACCGGCCTTCCCGGCGGACGGCACGGTGACGGCGGGCAACGCCTCCCCGCTCAACGACGGCGCCGCGGCGCTGGTCCTGATGAGCGCCGAGCAGGCGCGCGACCGCGGCCTGCGGCCGC
>DASYBH010000068.1:0-4363 GCA_036500885.1 Candidatus Dormiibacterota bacterium | reverse complement strand
CGGCCTGCACCTGCACGCCGGGACGGTGGGTCAGCACCCAGGCCAGCGCCGTCACGCCGGCCAGCACCACGGCGGCGGCGGCCACGATGATCCACAGCCAGGGCACGGGCCGCGGCTGCGCGACGGCCCGGACCTCCAGGGAGATCGACGGGCCCTGGCCGTAGAGCTCGTCGGGGTTCTCCACCCCGACCACGTCGAGGCGGAACCGGGAGCTGGAGGTCGGGGTCTGGCGCGGCACGGCGAGCTGGACCACGAACTGGAGCGTGGCGCCGGCCGGAGAGTCCTGCTCCTCGCCGGCGACCGTGAACCACTGGGCCTGCGCGGGCGCCTCGGGCACCACCCTGGCTCGCGCGTGCAGCCGCTGCCCGCTGGTGTTGGTGACGGTGAAGGGCACCTGCGCCGTCCCACCGGCGTCCAGCGTCACGCTGCTGCTCGCGGTGGTGATCGCAAACGCGGCCATCAAGTACCCCCCTCAGAATTTCCGAAGCTCAGCTCGAACGTCGTGAAGGCAGGCTTCTCGAGCTCGATCACGCCGCTCACCAGGTCACGCATCGGCTCTGCAGCTGCAGGTGCGATTATCCACAGATGGAACGGCCTCTCGTCGGGCCTCTCGTCGATCCGAAAGCCCGTGACGCCGGTCGCCACCTCGAGCAGGGTGATCAGCGCCCGGCGAGTCCCCCGCCACCGTGCCAGCCAGGCGGCCAGCCCTGCCAGCTCCCGGAGCCTGCCCGTGCCCCCCGGGTACCGGTCCGGGTCGCCGTCCGCGACGCCCAGCCGCTCCATCAGCGGGCCCAGGTCCATCCACCTGGCCAGGTGGGGCACCAGCGGGGCCGGCGCCCGGCGGTAGTCGAAGAACAGGTCGAGATTGGCCAGCACGGCCTCCGACGGGGCGTGGAGGCGCTCCATGACGTCGAGCAGCGCGCCGAGCGGCTCCCGCGGCGCGATCGCCCGCTGGAAGTTCGCCGGGAGGAGCGACTCGATGTCGGTCCGCCTCATTCGGGCACGACCTCGATGGCGTGCTCGCCGGAGCACAGCAGCCAGTTGGGCGGCAGCGTCACGTCGTCGGTGACGAGCACTCTCCTGGCCGTGTTGGTCCACCTGACGCCCACGTCGCGACTGGCGGCGATCCCCTTGCCGCCGCCGGCCATCACCGTGCCCCCGCTCGGGCTGGCCGCGACCGTGAGCACCGGCTCGAAGCGGCCCGGGTCCCTCAGCGGCAGCCCGGAGTTGACGTCGGACGCCTGCCACTGAGCGGCGGCGCGAGAGCTCAGCTGCATGACGCCGCCGTGGTGCGACGCCGCGATGACGGCCTCGCCGGCGAACGCGATGCCGCGGCAGCTGCCGGCCTGCCAGCCGGCCGAGTGCGCCTGCCATCCCTCGGGCGGGTCCTGCTCGGCCAGCTCCCACGATGCGCAGCCGTGTCCGGGATCGTTCGCCGCCTCGACCGTGATGCCCGCCCAGAGGAAGCCCCTCGGCCCGTCCCGCTGGACGGCCATCGTCCGCACGTCCTGACCGTTCATCCCGGCCGGGCGGAACGTCCCCGTCCGGCCGGCGTCCCGCGACACGTACACGCCGCCACCGCTCTCCGCCGCCGCCGCGACGAAGCTCATGCCCCGCACCACGCCGGCCGTCAGCGCGTACAGGCCGCGAGCCACGTTCTTGGGATCCACGGCCACCTGGACCGGCGTGGCTCCGGACTCCAGCGGCAGCTCGTACAGCCCGCTCCCCGTCGCGACCAGCAGCACGTTGTGCCCGTCCCGGACGACCCAGGCCAGGTCGCGGACGTCGAACTGGGTCGTCTGGGCGACGACCGTCCAGGACTCGCCGCAGTCGTGTGACACGTGGATCATCGAGCCGCCGGCGCTCAGGCTCGTGCCCACCGCCACGAGGCCGGCCGCCCCCGGGTGGGGCCTGACCGTGGTCAGCTGGCCATCGGGGAACCGGCCGGCCGGCTCCCAGCCCCGGCCGTCGTCGCGCGAGGTGAAGAGGACCTGGCCCGCCGCGACGTACCAGAGGTCCGGCTGGAACCGGTCGGCGGCGATCGAGGTCACCGCCGCGTCGGGCACCTCGTCCAGCTGGACCTGCAGCGACTCGACCCAGCGGACGCCGGGCTCGCGCTGGAGCAGGTAGTACACGTCCGAGATCCGCAGCGGCTGCCCGAACACCCAGCCGCCGCCGCCATGGCCGTCGGGCAGCGGGTTGATGGATGCGTTCAGCGAGTGCAGCACGCGCTCGCGGACCGCGGTCGCGTCCTCCTCGCGGTGCACGTGGAGCCGGGCCTGAACGCCGGCCGGCTTGTACCTGGCCCAGGTCACCAGGCACCGGGTGCCGAGCGGGGTCCGCTCGTCCAGGTACGCCTGCACCTGGGCGCGGCTCTCCTCCGTCTGCTGAGCGGCCAGGACGGCGGCGGTGACCCTGTCGTCGGGACGCTGCTCGGCCGGCACCTGGGGCACGAGCACCACCTCGACCGTTCCCGCGGTGGCGAAGTTCCAGAGCGCCGCCCGGGTGAACGCGCGAGCGCGCTCCACCGGGCCGAAGCCGAGCGCGATCTGCTCGAAGTCGCGGGCGGTGACGGCCCGGTCCAGGGAGCGCAGCTCCTGCGGGCCGCGGACCAGCGCGTTGTCCAGCGACTCGCCGGCCCTTCCGCCGGTCGCCGCTCCCGTGTTGGTGACCTGCACCCCCGTGATCGGGTCCTTGAGCACGGTCAGCGTGCCGGCCGGCACGTTGCCCTGGGGGCCGCCGCCGCTCCGGTACCAGATCCGGATCTCCCGCCCTGCCGCCGGGACGGCGGCCAGCGCCTCGGCGGAGTCGCCGAGCCCGCCGTCCGGGGCGCGGTGGCGCACTGCGGGGGCGAAGGTGACGCGGCCCTCGTGCCGGTCGGCCACGTAGACGGCGTCCGACGGCGCGGTCGTGGCGAAGCTGTCGACCTCCGACCAGATGCGGTAGGTCCTTCCCTCGTGCTCCAGTGCCGGGACGTGCTCGCCCAGCTCCTGCGGCAGCGCCTCCACGCCCACGACGAGGTCCAGGTGGTCGCCGGACGGCGCCACGATCGGCGGCCGGCTGACCACGACGGACAGGCCGGGCCGGCCTGTCGCCACGCCGGCCGGCTCCGCGTCGACCAGGTCGCAGCACAGCGCCTCGATCTCCACCTGGGTGCCCTGGGCCGGGATGGTGCCCGTCGTGACGGTGACGAACACGGGCCCGTCGGACCCCTGGCCCGGCCGGCTGGTCGTCACCCTGGTGCCGCGCGGGATCTCGACCGGGCTGCCGGCCGGCCTGGGCAGGCTGAACAGCAGGGTCGCGCTGGCCGCGGAGGGCGGGTACAGCCGGACGCCGAGGAGCCCGAGCAGCTCGATGTACACCTTCTCCGGGATGCGGTTGAGGCGGTAGAGCATCACGTCGGTCAGGTGAGCGAATGCCTCGATCAGGACCGTCCCCGGGTCGGAGGGGCCGAGGTCGGTCCAGTCGGGGCTGCGCTCCCTGACCAGCCTCTGGGCGTCGGCCACCAGGTCGTCGAAGTCGCGATCGTCGAGGTTGGGAACCGGGATCGGCATCAGGGGACTCCTCCCAGGTCGACCGAGAGCGTGATTGCATCGGTGCGCTGCGTGCTGCGCACGCGGTACTCGAGCCAGATGTCGAGCCGGGCGGGGTCGTCCGGGTCCGCGCCGGCGTCGACGCGAGAGACCTCGACGCGCGGCTCGAACCGCTCGATCGCCCGCCGCACGAAGTGGATGGCGAGGCCGGCCGTGGTCGCGTCGTTGGGCGCGAAGGCCAGCCGGTGGAGGTCGCAGCCGTACTCGGGCCGCATGACGCGCTCGCCCGGCGTGGTGGTCAGCAGCAGCAGGATGGCCTGGCGGACCGACTCCTCGCCCTCGACGCTGGCCAGGCCGCCCTGGGCGGTGACGCCGAGCCCAGGCGGCTGCCCGGCCCTGGCGAGGTCGGGGTGACCGAAGGCGAGCGCGCGAGAGATCGGGGCGCTCACCGCGCGCACCGCAGCAGCGACTGGCCCGACTCACGGACCTTGTAGTGGAAGTTGGGCGGCACCCCGTCGGTCATGCCGGTCACCGGCTGCAGGCACAGCCGGCGGCCGTCGATGCGGACCAGGCTCGAGTAGCCAGACTGGACGGGCAGCGTGTTCCGGCAGGGCAGGATCCCGGCCAGCGGGTTGGTGTTCGGGCAGCCGGCGATCGGCCGGTGCTCGGGGTCGTCATCCACCAGCAACCGTCCCCCCTGCGACCGCACCAGGCTCTGCCGGGGCGCCAACCCGACGCGCCCCAGCTCATGGTCGCAAACCAGCGCCCCCCTCTCCGAAACGGCCAGGATGAGATCAGCCACGCGGGCTCACCCTCCCCTGGCTTTCCGG
>DASYBH010000067.1:0-4645 GCA_036500885.1 Candidatus Dormiibacterota bacterium | reverse complement strand
CCGAGATCCTGGCCGAGCTCCGAGCCGACGAGCGGTAGGTTCGTCTACCTGTAGTCCGAGCTGAGCCGTCGAGCGCCCCCTACCGGTAGACGAATGATTCCGAATTGGTCTGAGGACCGCCACCGCGTTCTGGCCGCCCCTGGCGGGGGGGGTGGCCGCCCCAGCGGCCGGAGGGGGTCGCTTCGTCAGATCCGGGCGCGCTCGTGGCCGAGACCGAGACCGATCTGAGCGACCCCCCTCCGGGTCGTGGCCGACCCACCTCCCCCGCGAGGGGGAGGGGCCCGTCGAGCGCGGCCGTCTGTACCTTCAGACCAATTCGGAATCAATCAGCTATGCCGGCTGCGCCAGCGCCAGGCCGAACCGCTCCTCCCGGTCGGTGAACCAGCGACGCAGCCGCAGGCCGGCCGCCTCCAGCGCCTCCGCCGCCGATTCGCACGTGAACTTGACCGAGATCTCCGTGCGCACCTGCTCGCCGGCGGCCACGGCGATGGTGAGGCCCGCCTGCGGGAGTCGCACGGTCTGCGAGCGCAGCGAGCGCAGGTGCATCTCGACGCGCTGCCGGTCGGGGGCGTAGCCCGCGACGTGCTCGAACCCGCCCAGGTCGAAGTCGGCGCCCAGCTCGCGATTCAGGACCCGCAGCAGGTTGAGGTTGAAGGCCGCCGTCACCCCGCGGCTGTCGTTGTACGCGGCGTGCAGCACGCGCTCGTCCTTGATCAGGTCGACGCCGAGCAGGAAATGGTCCCCTGGCCGCAGCATCTCGCGCACCGTCCGCAGGAAGCTCAGCCGCTCCTCCCCATCGAAGTTCCCGATCGTGCTGCCCAGGAAGAGCACCATCTGGCTGCCGGCGCGGGGGATGGCGTCCAGGTGGGTGCGGAAGTCGCCGACCATGCCGTGCACGGCCAGGCCGTTGAACACCCCGGCGAGGTCGCGCACGGCCTCCTCGACCGCCGCCGGACTGATGTCGAACGGCAGGAACTGGCGCAGGCCCCGGCCCATCGCGGGCCCGATCAGCAGTCGCGTCTTGGCGCAGGAGCCGGCGCCCAGCTCGACCATGACGTCCGGCTGGGCCAGCGCCACGATCTCGGCCGCGTACTGCCGCAGGATCGCGGTCTCGGCGCGGGTGGGATAGTACTCCGGCAATCGCGTGATCTCCTCGAAGAGCGCGCTGCCGGCGGCGTCGTAGAAATACCGGCAGGGCAGCTCGCGCGGCCGCCGGCCGAGCCCGCGGCGCACCTCGTCGACCATCTCGGCGCGGCGGTCGACGGCGCCGTCCAGCCGTGTGACGACCGGCGCGATCACCGGGCGTCCACCGCGCAGCGGAAGCCCGAGAAGATCTGCCGTTTGAGCGGGGAGTCCCAGTTCCGGAACGTGCAGCGTGCGACCCGCGGCCGGGTGGCCCACGAGCCGCCTCTGAGCACGCGGAACGGGCCGCCGAAGAACGGCTCCGAGTACTCGGAGTAGGGGAAGGCGCGGAAGCCTGGATAGGGGAGGAAGCAGCTCGCCGTCCACTCCCAGACGTCGCCCAGCATCTGCTCGCAGCCGAGCGGGCTGGCGCCGTCGGGGAAGGCGCCGGCCGGCGCCGGGCCGTACAGCCACTGGTCGAGGTTGGCCAGTCGCGTCGTGGCGGGCTCGTCGCCCCAGGGATGGCGGCGGGCCCGGCACGTGGCGGGGTCCCAGGCCGCGGCCACCTCCCACTCCTGCTCCGTGGGCAGGCGCTTCCCGGCCCAGTTGGCGAACGCCTCCGCCTCGAACCAGCACACGTGCATGACCGGCCGGTCGGGCTCGACGGGCGTGGTCACCCCGAAGCGGCCGACCTGCCAGCCGTCCTCGCCGCGCACCCAGTACTCCGGAGCCTCGGAGGCGAAGGTCAGGATCCACTCCCAGCCGTCCGCGCTCCACAGCTCCTGGCGGGCGTAGCCGCCGTCGTCCATGAAGCGCAGATACTCGCCGCAGGTCACCGGGAAGCGGTCGATGCGGAAGCCGTCCAGCTCGACCTCGTGCCGGGGGTGCTCGTTGTCGTACGGCTCGTGCCCGTCCGACCCGATGGGGTAGCGGCCCGCGGGCACGGCGACCATGTCGTGCTCCGCGGCGCGGCCGGCCGGCGGGGCCGGCAGCCTGGTCCGGTAGCCGCCGGGCAGCAGCTGGAGCGCCTGGAGGATCGTCTCGTCGTGCTGCTGCTCGTGCTGGACGAGCAGGTCGTACACGAAGCCGCCGTGCAGGAGCGGGTCCGTCCCCTCGAGGTCGACCTCCTCCAGCAGCGCGAGCACCCGCTGCCGGACCTCCGCCAGGTAGACGAGGGTGCGCTCGCGGTCCATCAGCTCGAGGCGGCGCCTGGTGTGGCGCGGGTTCTCGATCGCGTTGTACGTGTGGACCATCGCCCCGTCCATGGGCGCGGCGCCGGACAGCCGCTGCACCAGCCAGAGCTCTTCGAAGATTCCGACGTGCCCGTAGTCCCACGCCAGCGGGCTGAGCAGGGGATCGTGCTGCGTCATCAGCCGTTCGTCGTCAACCGGAAGCAGGAGCTCGTGAGTCCGGCGTCTCGCCTCGTCGAGGTCCAGCGCGATCTGCCGCTTCAGGTCACTCGTCCTCACCATCACCGAACCCTCCTCAGGGCGTGTGGCCTGCCACTCAGAGCATCGGTCAAGTAATTGACCAACGCTCCAGCTACGACTCCACCATACCGCCTGTTGCGACCGATTACTGTTAGCTCCACCGTGCGAGCTGAGCCAGAGGCGAAGATGCGGCGCCTGGCCGTGGCGCGGGGCGACGCCCCGGCCGATCTGGTCCTGCGCGGCGGCCGCGTGCTGTCGGTCTTCACGCGAGAGTGGCTGGACGTCGACGTGGCCATCTGCGACGGCCACGTCGCCGGGCTGGGCCGCTACGACGGCGACAGGGTCGTGGAACTCGACGGCGCCCACCTGGTGCCCGGCTTCATCGACGCCCACGTCCACATCGAGTCGTCCAAGCTGACGCCCGACCAGTTCGCGCGGGCGGTGCTGCCGCGGGGCACCACCGCGATCGTCGCCGATCCTCACGAGATCGGCAACGTGCTCGGGTCGGACGGCATCCACTGGGTGCTCGACACGCTCGACGCGCTGCCCATCGACGTGTTCGTGATGGCGCCCTCCTGCATCCCGGCCTCGCGCTTCGAGTCACCGCGGCAGGAGCTCAGCGCGGGCGCGATCGCGGGGCTCCTGCGCCGGCGGCGGGTGATCGGCGTGGCCGAGATGATGAACTTTCCCGGCGTGATCGCCGGCGACGAGGCGGAGCTGGCCAAGCTGGACACCGGGCTGACCGACCACGTGGATGGCCACGCGCCCGGGGTGAGCGGCGCGGCCCTCAACGCCTACGTCGCGTCCGGCATCGCATCCGACCACGAGGCCACCACGTTCGAGGAGGCGCTGGAGAAGCGGCGGCTGGGCATGGCCATCATGCTGCGGGAGGCGTCGAACGCCCGGAACCTGCTGGAGCTGCTGCCCCTGGTGGAGCGGTGCGGGCCCGAGGGGCTGATGTTCTGCACCGACGACCGCGAGCCCGATTTCATCGCGGCCGAGGGCCACATCAACCAGATGGTGCGTCTGGCCGTCGCCCACGGCGTGCGACCGACCGACGCGCTGGTGATGGCGAGCTGGAACCCCGCCCAGTACCACCGGCTGGCCGGCCTGGGCGCCATCGCCCCCGGCTACCAGGCCGACGTCCTGGTGCTCGACGACCTGGAGCGCTTCGAGCCGAGGCTGGTGCTGAAGCGCGGCCGCCCGCCCGAGCCGGCCTCGGTCCCGGTGCCCGAGTGGATGCGGCGGACGGTGCGGCCGGCGCCGGTGGACGCCGGGTCGTTCCGCGTCAGCGCCGCCGACGGCGCGCGCGTGCGGGTCATCCGCGTCATCCCCGGCCAGCTGCTGACCGGGGCCGAGGTGATGCACGGCCGCGTCCGCCACGGCTCGCTGGAGGCGGATCCCGAGCGCGACGTGGCCAAGGTCGCCGTCGTCGAGCGCCACCACGGGACCGGCCGGATCGGGGTCGGCTTCGTGACCGGCACCGGGCTGCGCCGGGGCGCGTTCGCGTCGACCGTGGCCCATGACGCGCACAACATCGTGGTGGTCGGCACGGATGACGCGTCGATGGCGGCGTGCGTGGGCAGGCTGGCCGAGGCGGGGGGCGGGATCGTGGTCGCGGAGGCCGGCGTGGCGGTCGACGAGCTGCCGCTGTCCGTGGCGGGCCTGATGAGCGACCGGTCGCTCGAGGAGGTCGCGGCCGACCTGCGCCGGTTGGAGGGTCGTCTGGCGACGCTGGGCGTCCACCTGGATTCGCCGTTCATGGCGCTGAGCTTCCTGGCGCTCTCGGTGATCCCCAGGCTGAAGATCACCGACCGCGGGCTGATCGACGTGGATCGCTTCGAGATCGTTCCAATCGTCGTCTGAAGTGCAAGGGGGGGCAGGCCTCCCATCCGTCAATTACCCATACCGGCCGCTGATGATGCAGTTGCCGGCGGGTGCGGCAGTGTGAGGAGTGCCAGCTTGGCGGGGGCGGCGTTTGCCGGTGCCCAAAGCGCAGCGGAGGCGTGCCGGAGCCACCTCCAGTGGAGGCCGTGCCGGAGCCGGAGCGAGTGCCAGCCTTGCAGCCGCATCCAATCCCTATCCGCATCGGG
>DASYBH010000066.1:0-8642 GCA_036500885.1 Candidatus Dormiibacterota bacterium | reverse complement strand
GCGGTCGCCTCTGGGAGGAGCAGGCTCAGGTAATCGACCGCCGCCGGATAGTCGTGGTCGTCCGGCTCGTCCTTCCAGTGCTGCTTGTCGCTCATTCTGTGACCTCCAGATGGTGTGCGCGCCGCGACCGTCGCGGTCGGCGCCTCGGGCCGGAAGAGCCACCTGCTTAGCGGCGTCGGCCGGACCGCCCGGCGTGCTCCACGGCGATAGGCGACCACCGCCTGCCAGGCTCCCCACCATCCCGGGCAGGCCGGTGGCACTGTCCCTTCACAAAGGGCGGCTTCATGTGCATGATAGTGGTGTAATGGTCTGACGGCAGGGTGGTTCCTTGGAGGTGGCGGGAGAATGCGCGAGCCAGCGAGAGTCATTGCCCGCGATTGGCCGGTGTCACACGAGCGACGCGTGAAGGTCGGCGACGCCGAGCTCGCGTACACCGTCGTCGGCAGTGGCGAGCCAGTCCTGTGCATCCACGGCGTGAACATCGCCGATGCGATACTCGGCCCGCTCTCGCGGTGCCCGAACCTCCTGCATGAGTATCAGTTCATCAGCTATCACCGCGCCGGCTACCACGAGAGCACGCTCGCCAAGCCCGAGCTGAGCGTCGAAGAGGGCGCGGCCCACGCGCGTGAGCTCCTCGACCACCTCGGCATCCAGAAGGCGCACGTGCTGGCGTACTCCTTCGGAGGGATCGTCGGCTTCCAGTTCCTGCTCTCGTATCCAGAGTACGCTCACACCGCGGTGCTCCTGGAGGCCTACCTGCCGCGCGAGGAGTCAGGCGCGATACAGGCCAACATCGACGCCTACGTGACAGCCAACGAGCTGTACACGCGAGCGCGCGCTCCGGCCGAGAAGCTGGCCGCCTCCCAGAGCTATCAGACCGCCATCTGCGGCGCCAGCTTCCTGAGCTGCGTCGACGTCACCTGCTCGCTCGACGTCTGGGACAAGGTCACCGAGGCCACGGACACAGTCTTCACCGTCGATCTCCCCGCCGCGGCGACGTGGAAGTTCAAGCCCTCGCGCGCCGATGACTTCGTGTCAGGGAAGGGGAAGCCCACGATGCCCGTCCTCGCCGTGCTGGGAATGGACAGCGAGGCCGCGTGCCCAGGGTTCCGCGAGACGCAGCGCTTCCTGATGTCGTGGTTGCCGCAGGCCGAGCGACACGGGGTCCCGAATGCCACGCACGGGCTGCAGATGATGAACCCGTTGGACGTCGGAGAGGCCTGTCGGGCGTTCTTCCAGAAGTACCCGATGAGTGGCGGCGCGAGCATGACGAGGCCGTAATGACTTCGTCGGGATGTTACATAGCCTAGAGGTACCGCACCTCCCTCCTCATCTGCCGCGGGGTCAGGGGGGCAAGTCGTCTTCCTCGATCGGATCTCCCGACAGGAATCGAACTGGGGAGCGGTCGCGAGGCGTTCGCTTCACAAAATGCGTCGAGCGGCGGTAGGGAACTCGGGGCAACGCGGTGATCACAGGCTTTGGGGGTGAGGCATGCGGTTTCAGGTTCGACATGCTGCCGCCGCGGAGTGAGAGATGTGGGGTCCGCGTCCTGGTCGTCGCGAACCAGGACGATCTGCTGATGGTCGTCAAGCTCGCTCTTAGCCCGCGCGGGCTGACCAGCCGCTGCGCGCGGACCGTTACCGAAGCGACCACGACGCTGCGCACATGGCCGCCAGACCTGGCTCTGGTCGACATCGACGCACAGGAAGGCCAATTCCTGGACTGGCTGACCCGCGTGGATCACGCCGAGTGCCGCCTTCCCGTCATCGCCCTGACGCGGCGTGTCGACCTGGACGCCAAGCTGGTCGCCTTCGACCGCGGCGCGGACGACATCCTCACCGTGCCCTTCTCACCGGAGGAGCTCGTCGCGCGAAGCCTGGCGGTCATGCGACGCGCCCATCGTGAGGCCCAGCCTCGCACGGCGACGATCCGGATCGGGGAGCTGGAGGTCAGCATGCTCCATCGTCGGGCCCGCCTCGGCCGGCGTGAGCTGCACCTCACTCCGGTGGAGCAGAGCCTGCTCTATCTGCTGGCCTCGAACGCCGGCCGGCTGCTCACTCGTGAGGAGATCCTGGACAGCCTCTGGGGCGCCGACTTCGTGCCGGAGAGCAACGTGGTCGACCGCCACGTCACGAAGCTGCGCGCCAAGCTGCAGGACGACCCTCGCCGGCCACGCTTCATCGTCACCGTGCCCGGCCGCGGCTATCGCTTCCTGGGAGCCCAGTTGTAGCACGACGCATTCATCACGTTGCTGTGACTGACTGCTGTGCGACTCCTGAATCCGCCGCGATGAAGTCCGCGGCGCGTTCGCCGATCATGACGATGCTGGTGTGCGGGTTCGCTGATGGGATCGACGGGATGACGGAGCCGTCGGCCACCCGAAGACCATCCACGCCACGCACCCGAAGGCGGGGATCGACGACCGCCAGCCGATCGCTTCCCATCCGGCACGATCCCACGAAGTGGTAGTAGGAGCCCACGTTGTCGATGATCCAGTCGCGGAGCTGCGCGCGGGTGGTCACCGTCGGGCCAGGGCTGACGTCCTGCATCCCCCACTCGGCGAACGCCCTGGTGCGGTAGATGTCGCGGGCGATCTCGACCATCGTCACGATGCGGTCGATGTCGCTCTCCTCGGCGCCGTAGTTGGCGCTGATCTCCGGCGCGACGCGGGGATCGGCGCTCCGCAGCCGGACCCAGCCGCGGGAGAGCGGCCGCACCAGGCCGGGGAGGCTCAGGACGAGGTGGGGGTCCACCAGCTCCTGCACGGGCGGGACCGGCTGGCCGGTGCGCACGCGCTCCACCACACGGGAGAAGAAGGACTGGCCGAACGGCGCCCGGTGGACGAGGCAGATCTCCAGGTCCGGCACCAGCAGGCCGGGCTCCGAGCCGCAGAACAGGGCGACCTCCGTCATGTTCCCCTTCGGGTCCGGCCCCGGCTTCGACATGAGGCCCACCGGTCCGATGACGAGCGGATGGTCGTGGAAGTTCTGGCCGACGCCGGGCAGATCGACCAGCGTCGGGATGCCGAGGCCCTTCAGCTGATCCGGATCACCGATGCCGGACAGCATCAGGAGCTTCGGCGAGCCGATGGCGCCGGCGCAGACGATCACCTCGGCGGCCGCCCTCGCGACGGCCAGGCGGCCGTTCTCCTCGTACTCGACCCCCACGCAGCGCCCGCCCTCGAGCACCAGCCGCGTGGCCAGCGCCCCGGTCTTCACTGTCACGTTGTGGCGGGCGAGCGCCGGTCGCAGGTAGGCGGTCAGCACGCCGTCCCGCTTCCCGTCCCTGATGTCGACGTGGTGCCAGCCGGCGCCGAACTGGTGGGCGTTGAAGTCGTCGATCACGGGGTGGCCCAGCTCGGCGCAGGCGTCGATGAACGCCTGGGAGACCGGGTTGCCCGTCTCCCGCGCGCTGACGACGTTGATGGGGCCGCCCCGCCCGGCCGTGGGATTGGCGCCGTCGACCTGGTTCTCGAGCCGCTGGAAGTAGGGCAGCACGTCCTGGAAGGACCATCCCGGGCAGCCGTTGTAGGCCCAGTTGTCGAAATCGGCCTGCCGGCCTCGCGTGTGCATCATGTGGTACAGGACCGACGACCAGCCGGTGGCCCGGCCGGCCGCCGAGTAGACCTGCCGTCCGCGCAGGCCGGGCTGCGGCGCGCTCATGTACGCCCAGTCCAGCTCCGTCAGCAGCAGCTCGTTCCAGCGGTGGGGAGACGCGACGGCCTCGGGCAGGTCCGCGCCGCCGGCCTCCAGCACGAGGACCCTGGCGTCGCCGTGCGCGCTCAGCCGGTTGGCGATGGTCGCGCCGGCCGCGCCCGATCCCACGATGACGTAGTCGAAGCCGTCCATCATGTCGTCCTCCCTCCCTCGACCGGTGCGGTGTCAACGTGCGCGGCCTGCAGCGCCGGGATCAGGTCGATGGCCAGGTACTCGAGGTAGTACCTCCCCCACATCAGGTGCCACAGCGGGAACCGCGCGTCGAACGCCTCCCCGCGCCTGGCCGCCAGCGCGACCTCCAGGTCCCAGATCACCGTGTTGAACTCCGGCTCCGTGAACGGGAAGCCGAAGTCGCCCGCGGCGGCGATCACCTGGTCCTTGCTCCTCACCCTGAGGGTCTCGAGCACCCCGGGCTGCGCCGCCACGAAGCGCAGGAAGTCGATCACGTTGCGACCGCTCACCCGACCAGCGCCCTCAGCTCGTCGTCCGTGTGCCGGCGCAGCACGTGATCGACGAGGTACTCCAGGTGACACCTGCCCCACATCTCCCGCCACAGGCGGCTGGACCCGTCGAAGGGATCGCCGTCCTTGGCCAGGATCACGCTGGCCTCCAGCTTGCCCACCACGTCCGCGACCTCCTCGGCCGTGAACTCGTAGCCCTCGTTCCGGGCGTGGAACAGCAACTGGCTCAGGTTGCGCCGGTTGTAGCGCGCGAGCATCGCGGGACTGTCCCGCGTCGCCGTCAGGAAGCGCAGGAAGCTCTCTGTGGACATCCTGCGTCACCCCTGTGAGCTGGCGGCCAGCCGGCCGGCGGGACGGGGCTCGGGGCCGACGATCCAGTGCTCCCGGACCACCAGGCTGTGGATGTAGCGCTCCTCCGCGAAGAGCCGGTAGTCGGCGCTGACCAGGTCCTGCTGCACCGAGCCGAGCGCGGCCAGCAGCGCGTCCACGCTGTCGAACCACAGCTGCTCCACGCAGTCGAGCACGGCCTCGCCCACCGCGTAGGCGGCGTCCCGGACGTGGCCCTGCTGGTAGCGGCGGAGCCCGGGCAGCTCCATCACCCTGGCGGCGTGGTCCCCCAGCGCATGGGTGCGGAAGCGCGGCAGGGGCAGGCCCTCGCGACGCTTGCTGAGGACCAGCAGCTTCACCCCCTCCGCGGCCTCCGACGGCCCGTCCAGCACCACGTGAGCGGTGGTGTCCAGGGCCACGGTGCGCCAGAAGGCCGCCCAGTTCGGCTCGTCGAGCCGCGCGCCCTGGAGGAACTCCTTCGACTGCAGCGACTCGAGCTGCTCCTGCTCGTTCTCGAGCCAGATCTCCGCGACGCCGCACCAGAGCGGATCCGCGGTCTCGCCGGGCAGCGCGATCCGGGTGTCGACCAGGTACTTGCGGATCTGGGGGATCTTGCTGGCATAGCGCACGGCGTGCACCTCGACCCAGTACCGCTGGAATTCCGCCTCGGTCATCCCGGGCCGGGGGTAGGCGAAGATGAACTGATGGATCATGGGTGCTCCCCGACAGTCAGTGAGGGTGAGGCCGCGGCGACCGCGGCGCCGCCCGAGCGGATGAGGTCGGCGGCGCGCTCGGCGATCATCTGGATCGTGGCGTTCGGGTTGCCGTTGACCAGCGCCGGCAGGACCGAGGCGTCGGCGATGCGCAGCCCCCGGACGCCGTGGACCCGCAGCTGGTCGTCCACCACGGCGTCCCGGTCGGCGCCCATCCGGCACGTGCCGGCCGGATGCCAGACGGTCCCCGCCACCGTGCGGACGTAGTCACGGAGGTCGGCGGAGCTGACGACCGCCTGGCCCGGAGCCAGCTCCCGGCCGCGCAGCCCGCTGAACGCCGCGGTGTGCGCCAGCTCCCGCGCGTACCGGATGCCGTGCTCCAGCACGGCCACGTCCTCGTCGCGGCTGAGGTAGCGGGGGTCGACGCGCGCGAGCGCGCCCGGGTCGCTGGACGCGAGCGTCACGGTCCCGCGGCTCTGCGGCTGCGCGAGGATGGGCGCGAACGTGAAGCCGGGCCCGCTGGTCATGCGCTCCTGCGGGATGAACTGCACCGGGCCGAAGAAGTACTGGAGGTCGGGTGACGCCAGGGTGGACCTCGCGGGCGTCCAGGTGAAGAGGCCGGCCTCCGCGAGCAGCTCCGGCGGATCGAGCGGGACCAGGCTCTCGAACCCGACGCCGAGCAGGAGGTGGTCCTGCAGGTTGCTCCCCACGCCCGGCAGGTCGTTCCACACGCGGATGCCGTGCGCCGCCAGCTGCTCGGCCGGCCCCAGGCCGGAGAGCATCATCAGCTTCGGCGTCTCGAACGCCCCGCAGCAGAGCAGCACCTCGCGCTCCGCCGCGATGGTCGTCGAGCCGCCTGGCGCCGAGCACTCGACGCCGCTGACGCGATCGCCGTCCAGGAGCAGGCGCGTCGCCCGCACCTGCGTGAGCAGCTGGAGGTTCTCCCGCTCCAGGGCCGGTCTGACGAACGCCGAGGCGCCGCTCACGCGCACGCCGCCCGGAGTCCGGGTCGACTGATAGAAGCCGGCCCCCGCCTCCTGTGACGCGCCGTTGAAGTCGTTGTACCTGTGGCTGGCGCCGAGCTCGGCGGCAGCCTCGACGAAGGCGTGCGACGCCCGCGACGGCCGCCGGTAGTCGATGACGGAGACGGGGCCGCTGTCGCCGTGGTAGGCGGACAGCGGACCGTGGTACGTCTCCGACTTCTTGAAGTACGGCAGGACGTCCTGGTACGTCCAGCCGTGGACGCCGTACCGGCTCCAACCCTCGAAGTCGCGGCGGTTGCCGCGGACGTACAGCATCGCGTTGACCGAGCTGGAGCCGCCCAGCACCTTCCCCCGTGCGATGTCGATCGAGCGGCCGGCGAGCGCCGGCTGCTCGATCGTCGCGTACCCCCAGTTCTCCGCGCCGTGCGGGTCCCACAGGCTGAACATGGCGTTCAGGCCGGGCTGATAGATCGCCGGGTTGGCGTCCATGCCGCCCAGCTCCAGCAGGGCGACGCGCACGTGCGGGTCCACGCTGAGGCGCGCCGCCAGCAGGCATCCCGCCGTCCCGGCCCCGACCACCACGTAGTCGGCGCCGCTCGCGGCACCCTTCATTGGCCGCGCGCCGCCCCGGCCAGGCTGCTCTCGCCGTAGCTGTCCGTCACCGTGACCTCGTCCAGCGCCCCCACGTCCTGCAGCGTCTGCTTCACTGTCGGGTTGGCCCCGGCGACGATGACCTCCGTGCCGACGGCCAGGTCCTTCATGACGAAGACGAACGTGCGCCCGCACTGCTCCGAGAGCTCCTGCAGGTCGTCGAGCCGCAGCACGAGCTTCGCGGGCTGCGCGGTGCACGCCCGCTGCAGCTCCAGCTTGAAGGCGAGCACCGCGCCGTCGTCGAGCCTGCCCGCCAGCGTGAGCTGGGCGACGCCGCCGTCCAGCTCCAGCCCGATGTCGAACGGGAGGCCGGCCGGGACGATCCGCACGCGGACCTCGAGCTCCTGCGGCCCGTCGACGGGCACCAGCTTCGGGTCCCCCGCCCACGGCGGCCGCGTCCGCAGGACGTGCGGCTCCGCCGGCTCCGGCTGCGGCGCCGGGAGGGTGACCGTCATGGCCTCGGCGTCGAAGTTCGCGTAGCGCTGCCCGTTGACCCAGACCTCCTCGATCCGAACGCTGCCCGGCGGGAGGATGTCCGGCTGGACCCGCAGGACGTTGTCCTCGAACGCCCCTGGCCGGGGCTTGAAGTACAGGTCCAGCGGCTGGTTGGTCAGCAGCAGGTTGGTGTAGACGGCGGCCAGGTAGCACAGCTCGAAGGAGTGGTAGCCCGACATCGAGTGGCTGCCCTTGAGGCGCTCGGTGCCCAGCAGGTAGGGGATGCCGCTGGCCAGAACGTTGAAGTACACGCCGCCGTTGTCGGTGTCAGGGAACCACGCGTTGTAGAAGGCGGCCGACTCGCGCGCCATCCGCAGGTGCTCCGGCTCCTTCAGCGATCCGGCCAGGATCAGGTAGGCGAGGATGCCCTGCTCCTGCTGCCACCACGCCTTCCGGTCGTGCCACACGAGCCGGTGGAACTCCTGTCCGGGTCGCAGCTCCCGGTCCGCCATGTCGTACCAGCCGCCGCGCTGCCTGTCGCGGCCGACGTCGGGCATCACCGACGCGATCCTGCGCGCCAGCGCCACGTAGCGCTCGTCGGGCCGCAGGTGGTGGATGCGCATGAGGTTCCACGCGATCTTCAGGTTGTGCCCGATGATCGCCCGGTTCTTCTGCAGTGGCGTGTCGTGATCCGGTGTCCAGTCCACCAGGAACTTCTCGTTGACGAACGGGCTGTGCTCGTAGTCGGGGAAGTGGGTGACGATCAGGTCGGCGCAGTACGCGAGCATGTCCGCGTAGCGCTTGTCGCCGGTCGCCAGCCAGAGGTTGATCAGGTAGGCGGGCGCGTGGTCGCCGACCGAGTTCCAGTTCTTGCGCGCCCGGTTGTGCGTGAGCGATTCGGCGCGCGGGTCCATCGTCACCGGGTCGAGGTGCGAGAAGTAGCCCTCCCTGTCCGGGTCCAGGTAGTGGCGCTCGAACAGCTTGATCGTCATCTTCGCGTCGGCCAGGATGCGCGGGTCTCCCGTCACCCGATAGGTCTGGATGGGGCCGGCCAGGGCGTAGATCTGCTCGTAGGCCGGGATGGCCTCGTAGTCGTCGCCGAACTCGGAGGCGAAGATCTTCCGCTCGCGCCCGTCCTTGACGTCCACGGCGTGGTACCAGTACACGATCTCCTCGTCCCGGTCGATCGCCCGCAGGTGCTCGCGCAGGTACTCCGTCCCCTTCTCGGCCGCCTCCAGGTACCTGTCCACGCCGGTGAGCAGGTAGGCGGTGGCGAAGCCGTAGACCATGCGGGAGATCGTGTCGGTCTCCTGCCGCGTGCTCGGGATCTTCTGGCCCTCCAGGGTCAGCTGGGTC
>DASYBH010000065.1:0-17848 GCA_036500885.1 Candidatus Dormiibacterota bacterium | reverse complement strand
CAGCTCGCAGAGGCGGCCGACCCCCTCGCGGAGGTCCTGGTCGGAGCTGGCCAGGCTGATGCGCACCGCGCCGCTCGCGACCGCGCCGAACGCCGACCCGGGCGCGACGCCGACACCCCGCTCACGCAGCAGCAGCCTGGCGAAGTCGAGCGAGTCGAGTCCGCTCGCGGAGACGTCGGCCAGGATGTAGAAGGCGCCGTTCGGCACGGCGATCAGGCGCCCGGCCTCGCTCAGGAGGTCGACCACCAGGTCGCGCCGGCGCCGGTAGGCGGAGACCATCTCGGCCACGCAGTCCTGGGGGCCGTCCAGCGCCGCCTCGGCCGCCTTCTGGGACATGGTCGCGGCGCCGGAGGAGGTGGCCTCGATCATCTTGATCATGCTGTCCAGCACCGGGGCGGACGCCGTGGCGTAGCCGAGCCGCCAACCGGTCATGGCGTAGCTCTTGCTCATCGTGAAGCAGGAGATCACGCGATCCGGGTCGGCATGGGCGCGCATGCCGGGGGCGACCCCGGAGCCGTCCAGGACGATCTGGTCGTAGCACTCGTCGCTGATCACCCACAGCCCGTGTCGCTCGGCGATCTCGCCCAGCCGGCGCAGCAGTCCGGGAGGGTACACGGCGCCGCTCGGGTTGTTCGGGCTGTTGACCAGGAGCACCTTCGCGCGCGGGGTGATCGCCGCCTCCAGCCGCTCCAGGTCGGGCGTGAAGGCAAGGTCCGGAGGGCACGGGTACGGGACCAGCCGGGCGTGGAGCATGGCCACCATCAGGCGGGTGTTGGGCCAGCCGGGGTCGGGCACGAGCACCTCGTCGCCGGGGTCCAGCAGCGCGCCCATCGCGGCGGAGATCACGCCGACGCCGCCCACGCTGGAGACCACCTGGTCCGCGGTGACGTCGATCCCGTTGACCCGGCCCAGCTTGGCCGCCAGGCGCTCGCGCAGCGAGGCGAGTCCGGCGGTCGGCGTGTACCCGTGCCAGCCGTCGTCCAGGGCCCGCTTGGCGGCGGCCACGATGTGCTCGGGCGTGCGGAAGTCGGGCTGGCCCGCCTCCAGCCGGATGGCGTCCGGCATGGTGGCGGCCACGTTGTAGATCTCGCGGATGCCGGAGTGGACGGCCTCGTGGAGTCCGGTGGAGAGCGCTGCGGGGGTCACGTGGCTGAGAATAACGGGCCGGCTTCGAGCTAGCCGAAAGGCTAAGATTTGGAGACCCCCGCCACTCCGTCCGGAGACAGAGCCCTCCGTCCCAAGACGATGCCACACGCCCCCGAGACCTTCGTCCACCTCCACAACCACACCGAGTACTCGCTGCTCGACGGAGCCAGCCGCATCCACGCGATGGTGGCCAGGGCGGCCGAGCTCGGGATGCCCGCGCTCGCCCTGACGGACCACGGGGTGATGTACGGCGCGATTCACTTCTACAAGGCGTGCAAGGCGGCCGGGATCAAGCCGATCCTGGGCTTCGAGGCCTACGTGGCCCCCCGCAACCGGACGGATCGGGACGCCAGGGCCGACCGCGACCCGTACCACCTGACCGTGCTCGCGGCCAGCGAGGAGGGCTACCGCAACCTCATGGCGCTCTGCACGATCGGGCAGAAGGAGGGTCTCTACTACAAGCCGCGGATCGACCGCGACGTGCTGTCCCGCCACTCGGAGGGCCTGATCGTCCTCTCCGGCTGCCTGGGCGGCGAGGTGGCGACCAAGGTCACCTCCGGCGACCTGGAGGGCGCCCGGGAGACGATCGCGACCTACCGCGACATCTTCACCCCCGACCGCTACCTCCTGGAGGTCCAGCGGCACGGCATCGCGGCCCAGGAGCGGGTGAACGAGGCTTTGCGGGGCTTCTCGGACGAGTTCGGCCTGCGCCTGGTGGCCACGAACGACCTCCACTACGTCCACCAGCACGACGCCGAGCCCCACGACGTCCTGCTCTGCCTGCAGACGGGCGCGAACTTCGAGGACCCCAAGCGCTGGCGGTTCGACTCGCAGGAGTTCTACCTGAAGACCCCAGCGGAGATGGTCGCGACGTTCCAGGACATGCCGCAGGCCGTGGCCAACAGCCTGGAGGTCGCCGAGCAGGTCGCCATGGCGATCAGCATGGGCAAGTCCCTGCTGCCCCCCTTCGAGATCCCGGCCGGCCTGACCCACGACGAGTACCTCCGCACCAAGACGGCGGAGGGCCTGCGCTGGCGCTACGCCGACGACCCGCCGAAGGCGGCGTGGGCCCGGATGGACGTCGAGCTGGAGGTGATCCGGCAGACGGGCTATGCGTCGTACTTCCTGATCGTCGCCGACTTCTACGAGTTCGCCCGCAAGCAGGGCGTGGTGACCGGGCCCGGCCGCGGCAGTGCGGTGGGCAGCCTGGTCGCGTTCTCCCTGGGCATCACGAACCTGGACCCGCTGGAGCACGGCCTCCTCTTCGAACGCTTCCTGAACAAGGACCGCGTGTCGATGCCGGACATCGACTGCGACTTCTCCGTGGAGGGGCGCGAGCGGGTGATCCGGTACGTGTCGGAGAAGTACGGCGCCGACCGGGTGGCCCAGATCGTCACGTTCACGACCATGGCCTCCAAGGCGGCCATCCGCGACGTGGGCCGGGTGCTGGAGGTGCCACTCAAGGAGACGGACCGGCTCTCCAAGCTGATCCCGGTGCACCAGGGCCGCTCCAAGTCGCTGGATGACGCGATCAAGGAGGTGCCCGAGTTCCGGGAGGCGTACGAGGCGCCGCCCCAGCAGGGGCCCGACGGCCGCCAGTACCACCTGCGCCGGCTGATCGACGTGGCGCGCCCGCTGGAGGGCGTCTCGCGCAACGTGAGCGTGCACGCGGCGGGCGTCGTGATCGCCCCCGACAAGCTGGAGCTCTTCGCGCCGACGCAGTGGGGCCCGCGATCGGCGGGCGCGGCCGACGACCAGCCGCGGCAGGTCATCACCCAGTACGACATGAAGGCGGTCGGCGACATCGGCCTCCTCAAGATGGACTTCCTCGGCCTGCTCAACCTCGACATCATCAGCACCTGCCTGAAGCTGATCCGGGAGCAGCGCGGGGAGGACCTCGACCTCCTGAAGCTCGGCTTCGGGGACGGCAGGACGTACGAGCTGATCTCGGACGCCGACACGCACGGCGTGTTCCAGCTCGAGGGTTCGGGCATGCGCCGGATGCTGCAGGAGATGAAGCCGCAGAGCTTCGCGGACGTCACCGCGGCGATCGCGCTGTTCCGGCCCGGCCCGATGCAGAACATCCCCGCGTACATCGCGCGCAAGCAGGGCCGCGAGCAGATCGAGTACATGCACCCGCTGCTGGAGCCGATCCTGAAGGACAGCTACGGGGTGATGATCTACCAGGAGCAGGTGATGATGGCGGCGCGGGCGCTGGCCGGGTTCACCCTCTCCGAGGCCGACATCCTGCGCGCCGCGATGGGCAAGAAGGACGCGGCCAAGATGGCGCAGCAGCGCGTGAAGTTCGTTGACGGCTGCGCGAAGAACGGCATCGACAAGCCCGCCGCCGATGAACTGTTCGACGCAATCGCGAAGTTTGCCTCATATGGGTTCAACCGCAGCCACGCGGCCGCGTACGCCATGATCTCCTACCAGACCGCGTACCTGAAGGCCAGCTACCCCGTCGAGTACATGACCTCGCTGCTCACGCACATGCAGGGCAGCGCGGACAAGGTGGCGGCCGCCATCGTCGACGCCAAGAAACGCAGCCTGGAGGTCGTCCCGCCCGACGTCAACGAGTCCCGCGCCGACTTCTCCATCGTGGGCGGGCGCATCCGCTTCGGCCTCGCCGCCATCAAGAACGTCGGCCGCGGCGCAGTCGAGCAGATCGTGCAGGAGCGCGACCGGGGTGGCCCGTTCAAGTCCCTGGACGATTTCTGCGGGCGCATGGCAGGCGTGCAGGACGTCAACGCCCGCGCCCTCGACAGCCTGGTCCGCAGCGGCGCCTGCGACGTGTTCGGCGAGCGCAACCTGCTCCTCGCCTCGCTGGATGGTGCCCGCCAGCGCGCCGAGCAGGTGCGTCGCGACAGGGAGTCCGGCCAGATCTCGCTGTTCGGCCTGGTCGAGGAACCGGAGGCCCAGGCGCCGCAGGCCAACGGCATCGCGGCCGTCCCCCCGATGCTGCCGGAGGACCGGCTGAAGTTCGAGAAGGAGCTGCTCGGCCTCTACCTCTCCGACCACCCGCTGAACCGGATCGAGGCCGAGGTGGCGGAGATCACCGACACCCAGCTCAACGAGCTGACGGCCGAGCTGATCGGCCGCGAGGTGCGGATCGGCGGCCTCGTCCGCGCCTGGCGCAGGGTGGTCACGCGCAAGGGCCAGATCATGGCCTACGCCGAGGTCGAGGACCTGACCGGCATGGTCGAGGTGACCTTCTTCCCGCGCGCGTACGACGACTTCCGTCGCTTCATGGAGGCCCCCGACGCGATCGTCATCATCCAGGGCAAGGTGGAGGCGGCGCGCGGTGGGGGTGGCGGGCGCGGCGCTGCGCCGGCCGCCGGCGAGGGCGAGGAGCTGGAGGCCGAGGAGGAGGAGCGGGAGGCCGTCACCCTGATCGCGGACGCGGTCTGGGACTGGGAGCACCGGCACGACATCGAGCCGCTGGAGCGCCAGCGCGTCGTCCACGTCGACGTCCCCGACAGCGGTCCCGAGGTCGTGGACCAGATCGCCAGGCTGCTGGCCAGGCACGCCGGCTCCGACGAGGTGCAGCTCCACTTCAGGGTCCAGGGCAGCGAGGTGACGGTCCAGGTGGGCGAGCGCTTCCGGGTGACCGGGGGCCACGCGCTCAAGACCGACCTGGACATGCACTTCCAGCGCGAGGTGACGCGGCTGGAGACCATCCGGCCGCGGGTGCCGGCCGGGGCCAACGGCAATGGAAAGGGACATGGGCGAAATGGCAACGGAAGGTCCAACGGGCGGTGAGGTCCGGCCCTCGGGAGGCCGCTACGTCGTGGTCAGGGCGCTCGAGGACGGGGTCATCATCATGGGCCTCACCCGCGGTCGCGACACCCGCTCCCACCACTCGGAGCGCCTGGACGCCGGCGAGGTGCTGGTGGCGCAGTTCACGGAGCTGACCGCGGCGATCAAGATCAGGGGCCGAGCCGAGATCCTCACGGAGGTCGGCCGGGTGGAGGCCGGGCTCAGGGACGAATGAGTTCGTGACCAGAGCGGACGCAGGAATCGGCCCTGAGCCGGTACGTCTCCGGGGCCGCCTCGGCCGCCTTGCACTACCTTTACAAACGGGGCGGTGACCTCGGGCCGGCGACCGTCGTTAGTACGGTAGTGTGTGTGGAATACCGGCTGCGGCCGGCGAATGCCAGGGACAGAGCCTGAATGATTCCGAGCCCCGCCCCACCACGACAGGCGGTTCGCTGGAGCTCGCGGCTGGTCGCTGCAGCCGCGGTAGCGCTCGTGGGCCTGCTGCTGAGTCTGCCCGCCCGGCCAGCGCTGGCCGCCGGCGATCCGTCGCTCCAGGTGAGCATCACCCAGCGGTGGCAGCTCGCCGGCACCCAGGGCACGTGGACGCCCTACGTCGTCGTGGTGCGCAACACCGGGCAGACCGGGTTCACGGGAGACATCTTCCTGATCCCGACCGACACCCGGTCCGTCGCGCCCAACACCTACCCGGCCTATCGCGCCCCCGTCAGCGTGCAGCGCGGCAGCCAGCGGTCGACGCTCTTCCACGTGATCGACGCGCCGGGCGGGTACCTGGCCAGCGTCCGCGACCCGTCGGGGAAGGAGGTCGGCCGCGCCGACCTGGTCGACGTGCCGCACGCGTCCAGCGCGCTGGGCATCCTGAGCGACCTGGCCCAGGCGGAGCAGAAGATCGCCGCGCCGCTCCACGCGCTGACCCGCGTCGACTCGTCGCTCGCCCGCTTCCCGTCCGCGCAGGACTTCCCGACCAACGCCGTCTACCTGAGCGGCCTCAGCGGCCTGGTCGTCGACCAGTTCGACAGCGCCGCGCTGAGCCAGGCCCAGGTCCAGGCGCTGAAGGACTACGTGGGTCTGGGCGGGACCCTCATCGAGGCGGGCGGTCCCTCCTGGCGCCGCACGCTGCTGTCGCTGCCGCCCGAGCTGCTGCCCATGCGGCCCACGTCGACGTCCACCGCCTCGCTCGCGGCGCTCGGAGAGCTCGCCGGACGGACCACTGACGCGACGGCCCAGGTGGCGAGCGGCGAGCTGTCCGGCGGCCGGGCCACGCTGCTGGCCGCCGATGGCCAGGCCCTCGTGGTGGAGGGCGTGTACGGAGCCGGCCGCGTGGTGGAGCTGACGTTCGACCCGTTCGCGGGGCCGTTCGACACGCAGGTGGACCTGGCCGGCATGGCATGGGCCCACGCGATCAGCCGGGCGCTGAGCGGGGTCCTCGGCGGCAGCCGGTCCGTCGTGTCCGGCGGCTTCGGCTCCTCCTCCGCGACCTCGATCGCCACCAACGGCGGCGCGACGGCCGCGCCCGGCTCGTGGGCGCCCGGCTACACCAGCAGCGCCGACCAGATCTACAACATCCTGCTGAACCAGCCGTCCGCCGCGGCGCCGCCGGTCGGGCTGCTCGGCGGCCTGCTGGTCGCGTACGTGCTCCTGGCCGGCCTCCTCAACTATCTCTTCCTCAAGGCGATGAACCGCCGCCAGATGATGTGGGTGAGCGTGCCCCTGATCGCCGTGCTGTTCACGGCGGCGGCCTATGGCGTCGGATTCGGCAGCCGCGGCTCGGACTTCCTGGTCACCCAGGTCCAGGTGCAGCGCCTGGCGCCGGAGGGCGCGGTGGAGTCCTACAGCTTCGACGGCGTCTACCCGCCCCGGAAGGGGGACGTGACGGTGATGCTGCCTGGCAACACGCTCGCGTCCACCGCCGTGGCGCTGGGACCGTTCGCGGACAGCCGCGGTGACTCGCTGATCACGGACGGCGGCCGGCCGCAGGTGCTGCTCGGCAACGTCGCCGTCTGGACGATGCGGACGGTGCAGACGTTGACGGTCGCGCATCCCTACGCGTACGAGCCGCGGCAGGCGCTCCCCATCGACGCCCAGCTGCGCGTCCAGAGCGGCCACGTCGTGGGCCGGATCATCAACCTCACGCAGCATCCGATCAGCGACCTGGAGCTGGTCAGCGCCTCGGGCTCCGAGGCGCTGCTGGCGGCCAGCCTGCCGCCGGGAGCCACCGCGTCGGCCGACGTCGAGCTGAGTCCCAGCACGACGGGGCCCATCGCCAGCTCGCAGGGCGTGGCCAGGCCGATCCCCGGGGTGCCCGAGAGCTCGCGCGAGGCGATGATCCGGCTTGCCTCCAGCCAGGCGGTCAACGGCGTCCCCGGCACCCTCGCGGTGGTCGGGTTCACGAGGGCCACGGATGCGATCAGGATCGACGGCAGCCTGCCCGGTCGCTCGGCGGTGGCGGCGGTCGTCGAGCCGATCGCGCTCCAGTCGGCCGACTCGCTGGCCGGGGTCGCCCCGCGCCCCCGGCTGATCTCGAACTACGGCAGCGCCGATGGAAGCACGCAGGTGGACACGTATGACTTCGACCTGCCCGCTGGCCTGACGGTCCCGACCGGGCTGAACTACCAGCTGCCCGACACCTCGCAGCCCAACGTGCGCTCGGTCGAGGTCTACGACTGGCTCGCCCACACCTGGCGGGCCATGGCTCGCCAGCCGGTCACCCTGAGGGCGCAGGGGCCGACGCCGCTGCAGCCCGGCGAGGTGGCGCAGGGCGTGGTCAGGGTCAGGGTGGTCGAGGGCTTCCCCACCAATGGCGCCAGCCTCGCGGTCGGAGACCTCTCGGGATGATCCAGGTCGAGGCGCTCCACAAGCGCTATGGCGGGCAGGTCGCCCTCGAGTCGGTCGACTTCGTGGTGCCGCGCGGTGAGATCTTCGGGTTCGTCGGGCCCAACGGCGCCGGCAAGACGACGACGATCCGGATCCTGGCGACGCTGGCGGTGCCCGACACCGGCACGGCCACCGTGGGCGGCATCCCGGTCGCCGACGACCCGCACGGGGTGCGGGAGCTGATCGGCTACATGCCGGACTTCTTCGGCGTCTACGACCGGCTGACGGCGGAGGAGTACCTCCAGTTCTATGCCGCGTGCCACGCGGTGCCCCACCGGCGCCGGCGGGCCGTGGCGCACGAGCTGCTGGAGCTGGTCGACCTGGGCGACCGTGCCGAGCACCAGGTCGACACGCTCAGCCGCGGCATGAAGCAGCGGCTGTGTCTGGCCAGGGCGCTGGTCCACGACCCGCAGGTGCTGCTCCTGGACGAGCCCGCGTCCGGTCTCGACCCCCGCGCCCGGATCGAGATGCGCGAGCTGATCCGCGAGCTCCGGCGCATGGGGAAGACCATCCTCGTCTCCAGCCACATCCTGCCCGAGCTGGAGGAGCTGTGCACGTGGGTCGGGTTCATCGACCGCGGACGCATGGTCGCGGCCGGTCCGATGGCCGACGTCCGCAACCGCGTCCTGGTCGGCCGGCGGCTGCGGGTCGAGGTGGTCGCCCCCGACGACATCAAGCTCTTCGCGGCGCGTGACCAGATCGCCGGCCGGACCGGCGTCATCGAGGTCCAGCTGGTCGAGAACGGGCTGGAGGTGGCGGTGGAGGACGAGTTCGCGGACCAGGACCTGCTCGTGGCGCTCGTCCAGGCCGGCGTGGCCGTCCGCTCGTTCGCCCCGGTCACCGGCGACCTCTCCGAGGCGTTCATGCGCCTGACCGGCCCCGGCGTCGAGCGAGCCAGATGACGACGCTGCGCGAGCGCCTGGTCACGCTGCTCGACAACCCCCTGATCATCAAGGACGGGGTCTCGCGGATGCGCACCTGGCGGGCGCCCGTGATCCTGACGCTGTACCTGGGCCTGCTGGGCGCGTTCGGCTACGCCTCGTTCGTGACGGCGACGGTCATCGGGCCGGGCGAGCGGAGCGGCTCCGCCCAGATCGGGGCGACGGTCTTCGGCTCGCTGGCCTTCATCCAGCTCTCGCTCGTCAGCCTGTTCGCGCCGGCGCTGGCCGCGGGCGCCATCAGCGGCGAGCGCGAGCGGCAGACGTTCGACGTGCTGCTGGTCAGCCGCATGACGGCTGGCGCGATCGTGTGGGGCAAGCTCGTCGCGTCCGTCGCGTTCATGCTGCTGCTGATCCTGTCCGCCCTGCCGCTGTTCGCGGCGGTCTTCCTGTTCGGCGGCATCGACTTCCAGCAGTTCGTGATCACCCAGCTGCTGACGGTGACCACCGCGGTCAGCATCGGGGGCGTCTCGCTCTTCCTGAGCGCGGTGTTCCGGCGCACCCTGCCCTCGACGGTCGTGGCCTACGGCGTGGCCTTCGTGGGCCTGATCGGCACGCTGGTCGCCGGCGCGCTGTTCTCGTTCGCCCTGCTGCTGCGAGCGCCCGGCGCGGGCCTGCCGTCCACGAACGGCGACTTCCACCCGTTCCTGTTCACCAACCCCTTCTACGCGCTCTGGGTCGTCCTCAACAATCCCAACGGCGCGCCCATGGCCGTGGGCCGGCTGATCCAGCTGCTCTTCTTCGTGTCCGGCCAGCCGGCGTCCATCGGGCCGTCCGTCGAGCCCTGGCAGGCCGCCGTGCTGATCCAGGTGGTACTCGTCGCGCTCAGCGTTGTGGGGGCGATCCACATGGTGCAGAGCCGGCGCGCGCCGACGCCGCTGCGGCCGCCGGACGCGACGGCGGCCCCCGTTGCGGGCGCGGCCGAGGACGCAGCCGAGCTGCCGGGTGCATCCGGCGCGGAGGTCAGACAATGAAGCCAGTCAGCACCTCCCCCCCTCAACTGCCGGGGGGTCAGGGGGGGCAAGTCGTCTTCCTCGACCTGCTCGGACGCGTCCGCCTCCGCCTGCTGCGCGATCGCGCGGTGATGTGGGGGGCCAACGGCGTGGCGGCCGGCGCCCTGCTCGCGCTGGTCGTCGAGATCGTCTACCGCCGGTGGCCGCTCGATCCCGGCTGGCCCGGACTGGCGGGTGCGCTCGCGGTGGGCGTGGCGGTCGCCGTGGCCGGGTGGGCGCTCGCGTGGCCGTCGCTGCCCGAGGTCGCCCGCATCGCCGACCTGCGGCTGGGTGGCCGCGAGCGGCTGACCACCGCGCTCCAGTTCGCGGGCGAGGGCGGCTGGGTCTACGGCCGGCAGCGGGACGACGCTGCCGCGTTCGCGCGGCGCGCCGACCTGGCGGCGCTGGACGCTGTCTCGCCACCGCTCAAGGTGCTGGGCCTGGCGGCGGTCGCCGGGGCTGGCGCGCTGGTGCTGGCGCTGCTGCCGAACCCGGCGGTCCAGCAGCTCCGCGAGCGCCGGGCCGAGGTGGCCGCCCAGGCGCAGGCCGCCGGCCAGGTGGACCAGATCGCTCGCCAGCTCGGTCAGGCGCAGGCTGGCGCCGACCCGGTGAAGCGGCAGGCGCTCACCCAGGAGCTGCAGAAGGCCGCCGCCGCCGCTCGCCAGGCGCCGAGCCCGCAGTCGGCGGTCGGCGCGCTCAGCCAGGCGCAGGACAACCTCCGCCAGCTGCAGGACCCGAATCTCGCGCAGAAGCAGGACGCGGCCGCCGGCGCCGGCCAGCAGCTCGCGCAGAACGCGAACGCAGCCGCGGCTGGCAAGGCGCTGGCCAGCGGCGACCAGAAGACCGCGGCGGGTGAGCTGAACAAGCTGGCCCAGAGCCTGCCCGCCATGAGCGATCAGCAGCGCCAGCAGCTGGCGCAGTCGCTGTCCCAGGCGGCCGGCGCGGCCGGCGGCGACCAGAAGCTGCAGAGCTCGCTGAGCCAGGCCTCCCAGGCGCTGCAGCAGGGGAACACCCAGGCCGCCCAGCAGTCGCTGCAGGGCGCGGCACAGGAGGCGCAGGCGGTCGCCGCCGGCGAGCAGTTCCAGGGCGACGTGAACCAGGCGGTCAACGGACTGCAGCAGGCCAAGCAGCCGCTCCAGGGGCAGCAGGGCCAGGACGGTCAGGCGAGCCAGCAAGGGCAAGGCCAACAGGGTCAGGGCCAACAGGGTCAGGGCCAAGGGCAAGGCCAGGGCCAAGGGCAAGGCCAGGGCCAAGGTCAAGGTCAGGGCCAGGGTCAAGGTCAGGGCCAGGGCCAAGGGCAGGGCCAGGGCCAAGGGCAGGGCCAGGGCCAAGGGCAGGGCCAGGGTCAGAGTGGCCAGGGGAACGGTTCCGGCACCGGTGGCGGCACGACCAGGCCGGCCGGCAGCACCGAGAAGGTGTACGTCCCGAGCCAGGCCCAGGACACCGGCAACGGCCTGAACCAGGGCAGTCAGCCAGGCGTGCAGAATGGCCTGGTGCCCTACCAGGACGTCCTCGCAGACTACAAGGCCAGCGCGCTGAACCAGGTGAATCGCGCCGACATCCCTCAGCAGCAGCAGCAGCTCGTCCAGCAGTACTTCAGCGATCTGGGCCAATGAGGGCGGCCGAGGTCCAACCGGCGATGCAGCCGGAGCGGTTCCAGGAGCTGGCGCTCGGCATCGAGCGCGAGCTCGCCAAGTTCATCGTCGGCCAGCGGGAGCTCGTCCGCTCCGTCCTCATCGCGCTGATCGCGGGTGGCCACGTGCTGCTCGAGGGCCAGCCCGGCCTGGGCAAGACCGTGCTGGTGCGTTCGCTGTCGGACGTGCTGGAGCTCGGGTTCGCCCGCGTCCAGTTCACGCCGGACCTGATGCCGGCCGACGTGACGGGCACCAACATCGTGACGGAGGACGACAGCGGCCGCCGGCGGTTCGAGTTCCAGCCGGGCCCGCTGTTCACCAACCTCCTGCTCGCCGACGAGATCAACCGGGCGACGCCGAAGACGCAGAGCGCGCTGCTCGAGGCGATGCAGGAGCGGCAGGTCACCGTCGGCGACCGCACGCGCCCACTGCCCCGCCCGTTCTTCGTCCTCGCCACCCAGAACCCCATCGAGCTGGAGGGTACGTACCCGCTGCCGGAGGCGCAGCTCGACCGCTTCCTGTTCAAGCTGCTGGTGCCGTTCCCCAGCGCCGAGGACCTGGCGGAGATCGCCCGCCGCACGACCGGGGTCGCCGATGCCGAGCTGCTGCCCGTGGCGAGCGGCGACGACCTGTCCGCGATGTCGACGCTGGCCCGCGAGGTGCCCGTCGCCGAGCCCGTGATGGAACGGGCGGTGCGCATCCTGCTCGCCACGCACCCGGACCGGACGGAGGCGCCGGAGGAGGTCCGCAGGTACGTCCGCTGGGGCGCCAGCCCGCGCGGCCTGCAGACGCTGGTGCTCGCCGGTCGCATCCGCGCCCTGCTGGAGGGCCGCTTCAACCTGGCCCTGGAGGACCTGGAGGCGGTCGCCGCGCCGGCGCTGCGCCATCGCGTGTTCCTGAACTTCGAGGCTGACGCCGCCGGCGTGGACTCGGACCGAGTGGTCGCGGCGGCCCTCGAGTCGACCAGGGGGAATTGACCGGGGTTGCCCGATGCTCACGGCATCTGAGCTGACGCTGCTCGGCCGGCTGGACCTCGCGCACCGCCGGCCCCAGAGTGGGCTCTATGCCGGTGAGCGGCGCTCCCCGCGCTCGGCGCGGTCGCCGGAGTTCTCCGACTTTCGCCCCTACGTGTCCGGCGACGACTTCCGTCAGATCGACTGGACGGCCTACGCCAGGCTGGAGAAGCTGATGCTGCGGCTCTACGTGGCCGAGGAGGAGGCCTGCCTGAACCTGGTGATGGACTGCAGCGCCTCGATGGCGCTGGGTGAGCCGGCCAAGTGGCCGGCCGCGCGCCGGCTCGCCGCGGCCCTGAGCTTCCTCGGCCTGGCGGCGATGGACCGGGTCCAGGTGGGGGCGCTGAACGGCGGCCGCGTGCCGCCGCTCCGGGGCCGCGACGGGGTATCGAGAATCTGGACCTTCCTGGAGGGCCTGGAGCCGGCCGGGCAGGTGGGGCCTGAGGCGCTGCGCCGGCTGCGGTGGCTGCGGCCGGGTGTCACCGTGCTGATCTCCGACTTCCTGGTCGAGGACGCCACCTGGGCGGCGCCGCTGGCCGCGCTGGCGGCGCGGCGGCAGGAGCCCGTGCTGTGGCAGGTGCTCGCGCCCGACGAGGAGCATCCGAACCTGGCGGGCGACCTCAAGCTCATCGACCACGAGAGCGAGCGGGCCCGGGAGCTGACGATCACGCCCGGCCTGATCGGCGAGTACCAGCGCGCCCTGGCCGCCCACCGGGCGGGCCTGGCCAGGGCGAGCCAGGCGGCCGGGGGCCGCTTCCTGGGCTCCAGCAGCTCCGACGACCTGGAGGCGATGATGCTGGCCGGGCTCAGGAGCGGCGTCGTGAGGCGAGGCTGATGGAGTTCCTGCTGCCCCTCGCGGGGCTGGCGCTGCTGACCGTGCCCGCGATCGTGCTGCTGTACTTCCTGAAGGTGCGGCGGCCGGAGGTCAGGGTCTCCACGCTGATGTTCTGGCGTCCGTTCGTCGCCGACCGCCAGGCCAACGCGCCCTGGCAGCGGCTGCGGCCGAGCACGCTGCTGTTCCTGCAGCTGCTCGCCGCCGGCGTGCTGGCGCTGGGCCTGATGCGGCCCGGCCTGATCGGCGCGGCCGGCGTCGACTCCACCACCGTGGTCATGGTCGACGGCACCCCCAGCATGCGCGCGACGGATGTCAGCCCCAGCCGCTTCGGGGCGGCCGTGGAGCGGGCGCGCTCGCTGGCGGGCCAGCTCGCCCCCGGCCAGCAGATGGCGATCGTCCTGCTCGGCGACCACGCGCAGCTGCTGGCCGCGCCGACGGGAGACGCGGCGCTCCTGCGCGAGGCGCTGGACCGGGCGCGGCCGTCGGGCACGGCCGGCGACTTCGCGGAGGGCATCTCGCTGGCCAACTCGATAGTCACCGGCCGGCCGGGCGGGTCCATCATCATGCTGAGCGACGGCCACAGCCGGGCGCCGACCAGCCCGCCGCGCGTGACCACCCCGTTCACGTACATCTCCGTCGGCGGCACGGGCGAGAACTCGGCCATCCAGACCATGAGCCGCGCGAGCAACGGCGCGGTCTTCCTGCGCCTGGCCAACTACGGCCGAACCACCCGGGACCTCAGGGTCGAGATGCGTGCCGACGGCAGGCTCGCCGACGTCCTGCCGGTCAGGCTGGAGGGCAACACGACGGCGGACCTCACGTGGTCGCGGCTGCCGGCGGGCACCCAGGTGCTGGAGGCGAGGCTGACGCCGGACGACGCGCTGGCGCTCGACGACGCCGCATGGCTCGTGATCGCCGAGCCGCCGCACCACCCGGTCCTGCTGGTGACCGCGGAGAACGGCTTCATGCAGCGGGCGCTGAAGCTGCGGCCCGGGCTCGACGTGACGACCGTCAAGCCGGCCGACTACCGGCCGGGCAAGTACGACCTGGTCGTCTTCGACGGGTTCGTGCCGCCCGGCAAGCTGCCGGAGCCGGCGCTCCTGATCGATCCGCCCGCCGGGCAGGGGCCCGTGCCGCTGGGTGGGCAGATCGATCCCGGGGCGGTGCTGCCGGCCGACGTGCGTGACGCGCTCCTCCGCGACGTGAGCCTGAGGGACGTGCACGTGCAGAGCGCGGGCAGCGTCAGGGTGCCGGCCGGCTGGCGGACCGTGATCTCGGCCGCCGCCGACCCGCTGCTGCTCGTCAGCGAGGGCGATCCACGCGACGCCGTGATGACGTTCGACCTGCACCACTCCGACCTGCCGCTGCGCGCCGCCTTCCCGATCCTGGTCCAGAACCTGCTCGACTACCTGCTGCCGGGCGGCTTCGAGAACCAGGTGTTCGCGCCGGGGCAGGCGGTCGGCCTGATCGCCGAGCCGGACGCGCGCTGGGCCGACGTGTCCGGGCCGGACGGCCACACCACCCGCCTGACGCCGCCGTTCCCGCCCTTCACCGCGACCGATCTGCCGGGCGTCTACACGGTGCGCCAGCAGCTGACCTCGGGCGTCCGGCTGAGCCGCTTCGTCGTCCAGCTGCAGGATGCCGGGATCTCGCGCATCGCGCCCGGTGCGGCGCCGCTGATCCAGGAGGCGGACCGGCAGCGGGGCGCACTGGCCCGCGGCACGCTCGAGATCTGGCCATGGCTCGTCGCGGTCGCGCTGGTGGCGCTGGTGGCCGAGTGGTTCGTCTATCTGAGGGGGAGGTGACGCGATGATCGGGTTCGCCGTCCTCCGTCCGGAGTTCCTGCTGCTCCTCCTGCTCGTGCCCGCGATGGCCCTGGCGTGGTACCGCTGGCCGCCGCCGCTGACGCGGGCTCGCGGCCGTGTCGTGCTCGTCTCGCGTGCGCTCCTGGTGGCGCTGCTCGTGCTGGCGCTGGCCGGCGTCCGGCTCACCACGCAGCCCGACAAGCGGGCGATGGTGGCGGTGGTGGACCTGTCGGCCAGCGTGAAGGCGCACGGCAGCCTGGACACCGAGGCGGCGACCGTGAAGGCGCTGCAGAGCGCGAAGGGCCCGGACGACATGTTCGGCGTGGTCACGTTCGGCCACGACGCGGCGGTGGAGCTGCCGCTGACGCGGGACCCGGCCTTCGAGAGCTTCCAGACCCAGCCGGACCCCTCCTACACCGACATCGCGGGTGCGCTGCGGCTGGCCGCCGGCCTCCTGCCCGACGGGTACGCGCGGCAGCTGGTGCTGATCTCGGACGGGCGCCAGAACCTCAACGACGCCGGCAGCGCCGTGGCGGCCCTCCGCGCGGAGGGCGTCCGCGTGGACGTGGTGGCGGTGGGCGAGGCGCCGGCGTCGGAGGCGCTGGTCTCGGGCGTCGACGTGCCCTCCGAGATGCGCGAGGGGCAGACCGCGACGGCCGTCGTGCACCTGCAGTCGACCGGCCAGGCGAGCGGGCGGCTGACGCTGATCATGGACAACCGCGGGGTGGACAGCCGGGACGTGACCCTGCCGGCCGGCAGCTCGACGCAGTCGTTCCAGCTCCCGACCGCCGACCTGGGGCTGCACACGATCCGGGCCGAGCTGACGGTCACACCGGACACCTACACGGAGAACAACGTCGGCGAGGCCAACCTGAGGGTCCTGGGAAGACCCGTGGTGCTGGTGCTGGAGGGCAAGGTGGGCGAGGGAGCCAACGTGGGCGCCGCGCTGCAGGCCGCGGGCATGAACGTGGAGCGCCGCCAGGCGGCCGGCGCGCCGACCGACACGGCGACGCTGGGCCGCTACGACGCGACAGTGGTCGTGAACGCGCCGACCGACAGCTTCCCGCGCGACTCGCTGTCGGCGCTGGCGTCGTCGGTGCACGACCTCGGCAAGGGCCTGGTGACCGTCGGCGGCGCCACCGCCTACGGCCCTGGCGGCTGGCAGGGCACGCCGCTCGAGGACGCGCTGCCGGTCCGGATGGACATCCCGCAGCGGAAGGACAAGCCCAAGGTGGCCGTGGTGCTGGTGATGGAGACCATGGAGGACCCGCGCGCCGACCAGGTCGTGATGGGCGCGGCGGAGGGCGTGATCGACAAGCTGTCGCCGGACGACCTGGTCGCCGTCACGGACGGGCGCCCGGACAACACCGGCTTCCTGGTCGACATGACGACGGCGAGCAACAAGAAGACGATCGACAGCAAGCTGGAGGCCGCCGCCCCCGGCGACCCGCCCTCCTACCTGCCGTACATGCAGCGGGCGGTCGATGCGCTCCAGAAGACGGACGCGCCCCTCAAGCACATCGTGGTCCTGGGTGACGGCGACGCGGACTCCACGCCGGCCCAGCAGATCCAGACGTTCCTCGAGGGATCGCTGGCCAAGGGCGTCACGACATCGGCCATCGCCGTGGACGTGCACGGCCAGCCGCAGTACATGTCGTTCATGCAGGACGTGGCGCGCTGGGGCGGCGGCCGCTTCTACCAGTCGAACAACCCGTCTCAGGTGCCGGACCTGTTCCTCAAGGAGAGCATCGCCTCGCTGCGGCCGTGGTTCGAGCAGACGCCGTTCTTCCCGAAGATCGCGGCGGCCGGCGACCTGCTCCAGGGCGTGCCGACTGACGCGTTCCCGCAGCTCGGCGGCTACGTGGTGACGACCGCCAAACCGTCGTCGGAGCAGTACCTGAGCAGCGTCAAGCAGGACCCGGTCCTGGCGGCGTGGAGCTATGGCCTCGGCCGCTCCGTGGCCTGGACGAGCGACTCCAACGGGGTCTGGACGGGCGGCTTCCTGCGCTCGCCGGTGTCGCAGACGCTGTTCGCGCGCATGGTGGGGTGGACGCTGCCGAACGCGCAGCAGCAGCTCCAGATCGAGGCGCAGCCCAGCGGCGACGGCCTCCAGGTCGATGTGACCGGTCCCGACACGGCGGGGGCCATGGTGTCGGTCGGCACGGTGCGTCCCGACCTGCAGAGCTCGACGCAGGACCTCGTGGCGGTCGCGCCCGGGCACTGGAAGGGGCGCATCGGCGGCACCACGGTGGGCACGTACCTGCTGCACGGCGTGTTGAAGAAGAACGGTCAGGTGCTGGGCCAGGCGGATCGCGCGGTGTCGGTGCCCTACTCGCCGGAGTACCTGCAGCTGGGTCGCGACGACGGGCTGCTGCGGCAGGTGGCGCACGAGGGGTCCGGCGTTCTCCTGGCGAAGGCCGCCGCCGCCTGGCAGCAGCGTCCGCTGCCGGTGCCGATCAGCTCGGACGTGTTCTGGCCGCTGATCCTGCTGGCGGCCCTGCTGTGGCCGCTGGACGTCGCGACGCGCCGGATCACGCTCAGCCCCCGGCAGCTCGTGGCCAACGCGGTGGGTCTGGTGACCGAGCGGCGGGCGCGCGACCTGGAGGTGGCGGTGCCGGCCGAGCTGACGCGGCTGCGCGAGAGGGTGGCGAGCACGCGCGCCCGGCGCGCGCCCGGTCCGCCGCCCCCGCTGGTGACGGAGGCGGAGGACCGGTCCCGCGCCCCGGCGGACCGCCGCGCACCCGGAGCGACGCCGGCCCCGCCGGCCGCCGGCCGGCGCCAGGAGGAGGAGGCGCTGTCCGCCCGGCTGCTGGAGGCCAGACGCAAGCGCCGCG
>DASYBH010000064.1:0-5213 GCA_036500885.1 Candidatus Dormiibacterota bacterium | reverse complement strand
ACTCCGGCGGGGCTGGAACCAGCCGACCTCGTCCACCTCGTGGACCTTGCCGCTCGCGATCATCCGCACCCGGATCCCTGGTCGGATCACGCCGTCGACCACCCGCACGTACGTCACGACCCCGCGATAGGTGTCGTAGGTCGAGTCGAAGATCAGCGCTCGCAGGGGCGCGTCGGGGTCCCCGGCCGGCGGCGGCACCTCGCGGACCAGCGCCTCCAGGATCTGCGCGACCCCCTCGCCCGTCCGGGCCGAGGCAAGGATGATCTGCTCGCGCGGGATGCCCGTGACCTCGATGATCTGGGCCGCCACCGCCTCGGGCTGGGCGGCGTCCATGTCGATCTTGTTGACCACCGGGATGATCTGGAGGTTGGCCTCCACCGCCTGGTAGAGGTTGGCCAGGGTCTGCGCCTCGATCCCCTGCGTGGCGTCCACGACGAGGATCGCCCCCTCGCACGCCGCGAGCGACCGCGACACCTCGTAGGAGAAGTCCACGTGCCCGGGGGTGTCGATCAGGTTGAGCTGGTAGGTGGCGCCGTCCGCGGCCTGGTACGCCATCCGCACCGGCTGCAGCTTGATCGTGATGCCCCGCTCCCGCTCGAGGTCCATCGCATCGAGCACCTGGTCGACCATGTCGCGCTGGGCCAGGGTGCCGGTGAGCTCCAGCAGCCGGTCGGCCAGTGTCGACTTCCCGTGATCGATGTGCGCGATGATGCAGAAGTTCCGGATAAGGCTCTGCGGCGTCGCCACGGCGCTCAATGGTATCGAGCCTTGATGGCTGCCGGATATCGCGCTCGACAACGCCACCCGGCGCCGCTAGGATCATCGGCAAACGATCGAGGCAAACGCGCGTTTGCCTCTCACCGATCGCGGCTACCGAGAGGAGGAGGAGAGATCTTGAACCCATCCCCAGGCACGCGGATGCGGTGGGCGATCGCCGCGTTGGCCACACTGGCGCTCGTCGCGGCGTGCGGCGGCGCCGGCGGATCGACCCAGGGCGCCACCTCGTTCAAGGGCACCAAGAAGATCGGCCTCTCGATCGCCATCACCGGCCAGTCCCAGCTCTACGGGCACGCCATCAGCCAGTCCGTCAAGCTGGCCGCCGACGAGGTCAACTCCAGGGGCGGCGTCAACGGATACAAGGTGGAAGCCGACATCCAGGACGACGGGACCCTCGTCGACAAGGCCGTCGAGAACACCCGGCAGATGGTCCTGCAGGACAGCGTCGTCGCCATGCTCGGGCCCGTGACGACCGCCCAGTGCACGGGCGTCAGCCCGATCGTCAAGCAGAACAAGATCATCGAGATCGCGGCGACCTGCAACAGCTACCAGCTCACGACCGAGCCCGACCTGATCAACCCCTACTGGGTCTCGATCGTCCCCAACACCTACATGGAGGGCACGTCCGCCGGCACCCTGGTCGGCAGGCTGGCCAACGTCAAGAAGGTCTTCGTCGTCTCCCCCCGCTACCTGTTCGGCGTCTCCGAGACGAACGCCTTCGTGGCCTCGCTGAAGCGGGCCAACCCGAGCGCCGAGATCATCAACCCGGAGAGCACGTGGTACGTGCCCTTCCCGACCAACCCGCGGTGGGACTCGACCATCGCCGCCATCCAGGCCGCCAAGCCAGACCTGGTCTACTCCAACATCTTCGCGGCGGACCAGATCAACTTCGTGAAGCAGGCGCTGCAGGTCGATCCCGACTTCTTCAAGAAGTACCCGCTGACGACGCTCTCCAGCGTCGATGAGCTGAACACGCTCGGCGCGCAGTACCCGCTGGGCATGCACCTCTACATGCGGGCGCCGTTCTTCGCTCTCAACACCAACAACTCCCGCATGGACGCGTTCATCAAGAGCTACCGCGACCGCTACAACGAGTACCCGTCCGACTGGGCGGTGATGGACTACGACGCGGTGATGATGTGGGCCAAGGCGGCGAACGCGGCCGGCACGTTCGACGGCGACAAGGTCCTCAAGCAGATCGTGGGGAAGTCCTTCTCGAGCCTGCGCGGCTACAACTTCACGATTCGCGCCGGTGACCAGCAGGCCAACGTGGGCGAGACGGTCGGGACGACCGGCGACAGCGCCGGCAAGTACCCGTTCCCGGTCCTCAAGGACATCGTCAACCTGAAGGGCGACGACATCCTGATGCCGACCACGCTGATGAACGAGCTCAGGTCCGGCCAGTGCGAGAAGGGAGGCAACCCCACGACGACCGACTTCGCGCTCTGCCCGTCCTGGAAGGGATAGCCGGCACCGGCCCGTGACCGCGTCACAGCTCCTGCTCACCACCATGGGCGGGCTGACCAATGCCGCCTACCTCTTCATCGTGTCAGCCGGCCTCTCCCTGGTCTTCGGGGCGCTGCGCGTCATCAACATGGCGCACGGCTCCCTGTACATGATCGCGGCCTTCATCGCGGCGGTCGCCGCCAACGCCCTGGGAGCCGGCCTCGGCTTCTGGGGCGGCCTGGTGCTGGCGATCGCGGTCACGGGCGCCATCGGCGCCCTCATCGAGATCGTCGTGCTGCGCCGGGTCTACCGTGAGGAGCACCTGGTGCAGCTCCTGGGCACCTACGCGCTGACCCTGATCATCGCCGGGCTGGTGCGGCTCATCTTCGGGCCCAACCTGCGGAACACCCCGGCGCCGGCGCTCTTCAGCGGGAACTTCCACCTGGCCGGGGACAGCTACTCCGTCTACTCGATGTTCATGATCGTGGCGGCGATCGCGATCGCGGCCGGCGTCTACGCGATGCTCTACCGGACGCCGCTCGGACGGAACATCCGGGCGGCGGTGTCCGACTCCGAGCTGCTCAGCGCCTCCGGCGTGAACGTGGCCCGCCTGTTCACGACCGTGTTCGTGATCGGCGCCGCCCTGGCCGCGCTCGGCGGCGTCATCGTCGCCCCGAGCCAGGCGGTGACCGCCACCATGGACGCGGACGTCCTGGTGCTGGCCTTCGCGATCAGCGTCATCGGCGGGCTGGGCAGCATCGTGGGCTCCGCGGTGGGCTCGGTGATCGTGGGCCTGGTGATCTCGTTCGGACTCCAGAACGGGAGCACCAACCAGTTCGCGCTGGCCTTCGTATTCATCATCATGGTCGCGGTCCTGGTCATCAGGCCGTGGGGCCTGTTCGGGACGGCGGAGCAGTGATCGCCGTCCTGCGCCTGACACGCGACGCCCGGTTCCGCTGGGCGGTGGCGGCGCTGTTCATCGCCTTCGCGGCGGCCATCCCGCCCCTGGCCGGGCTGAACGAGCTGGCGAACCCGGACGCCAGCGCGAAGTTCGAGATCTTCCTGGGCACGGAGGCCCTGGTCCTGGCGCTCTGGGCGGTCTCCTACAACCTCATGCTGGGCTACTCCGGCATGGTCTCGTTCGCGCACGCCGCCTACTACGGCATCGGCGCCTACACCGTCGCCCTGCTGTTCCAGAAGCTCCACCTGCCGGTGCTGGAGGGCCTCCTGGTCGCGCCGCTGGTCACCGCGGTCTTCGGGCTGGTCACCGGAATGATCGCGCTGCGAGCGGTGCGGCTCTACTTCTCGCTGCTGACGCTGGCCATCTCCCAGGTGCTCTTCTCCCTCGCCTTCAACGACGCGGGCGGCGTCACCGGCGGGGACAACGGTGTGCACGGGCTGGCCGTGCCGGACGCGCTCAACGACTACACCACCATGTACTACTTCGTGGGGGCCGTGGTGGCCCTCAGCCTGGCCGTGATGTTCATCCTCACCCGCTCGCCGTTCGGCGCCGCGCTGGCGGCGATCAGGGAGAACCGCGAGCGCGCACGCTCGATCGGCATCAACGTGCGGGCCTACGAGCTGGCCGTGTTCACGATCGCCTCCACCTTCGCCGGGGTGGCCGGCGGCCTCTTCGCGGTCTTCCAGCAGGAGGCCTACCCGGAGATGCTCTACTGGACGCAGAACGCGCAGCCGGTGGTGATCGCGCTCCTGGGCGGCATCGGCTCCTTCCTGGGCCCCGCGATCGGCGCGTTCGTCTACACGGAGCTGTCGAACCTGCTCAGCACGAAGTTCTCGAACCAGTTCGACGTGCTGCTCGGCGCGATCGTGCTGGCCGTCGTCCTCGTCGCGCCCGGCGGGCTGGCGTCGCTGCCCAGGCTCTTCACGACGCTCCGCGCCCGCCTCCGCGACCAGGCCGCTGACGAGGTGGTCGAGAGCAGCGGGGAGTCGATCGAGCGCGCCGACCTGGCCCGGGTCGTCCGCATCGAGGCCATCCACGCGGATCCCATCGCGGAACGCGGCGAGCCGCTGCTCGTGGTGGAGGGCCTCTCCCGCTCCTTCGGGGGCCTGCGCGCCGTGCAGGACGTGAACCTGGTCGTCCACGCCGGCGACCGCCACGCGGTCATCGGTCCGAACGGGGCTGGAAAGTCGACGCTCTTCAACCTGATCACGGGCCGCCTGCGGCCCGACGCGGGCCGGGTGACGTTCGCCGGGCGGGACATCACCGGCCGGCCACCGCACGTCATCGCCAGGGCCGGCATCGGTCGCGCATTCCAGATCACGATGATCTTCCCGAAGCTGACCGTGCGGCAGAACCTGCAGTACGCGATGCTGGCGCACCGCGGCCTCACGGTCCGCCCCTTCGGCCTGGCCGACCGGATGTTCCGGGACGAGGCGATGGAGCTGCTCGAGGCCGTCGGCCTGGGCCGGTACCCCGAGCTGGCCGCGGGCCAGCTCTCGCACGGCGACCAGCGCGCGATCGAGCTGGCCATCTCGCTCGCGCTCGGCTCGCGGCTGGTGCTGCTGGACGAGCCGACCGCCGGGATGTCCGCGTTCGAGACCCAGAAGGCGATGGACCTGGTGCGCCGCGTCGCGCAGGAGAAGCGGCTGACGCTGCTCTTCTGCGAGCACGACATGGAGGTGGTGTTCGGCACGGCCCGGACGGTGACCGTGATGCACATGGGCCGGGTCCTGACCCAGGGCACGCCGGACGACGTGCGCGGCAACCCGGACGTGCAGAAGGTGTACCTGGGCGAGCTCGAAGAGGAGGCGGTCGTCTGATGCTGGAGGTCTCGGGGCTCAACGTCCGCTACGGCAAGAGCCACGTCGTGTTCGACCTCGATCTCCGCGTCGAGCCCGGCGAGCTGGTCGCCCTGCTCGGACGCAACGGGGCGGGCAAGACGACCACGATCATGGGCATCGTCGGCCTGCTGCCCGGCGCCACGGGCCAGGTGCGCGTCGGCACGGAGGACGTCAGCCGCTGGCCGTCC
>DASYBH010000063.1:0-3218 GCA_036500885.1 Candidatus Dormiibacterota bacterium | reverse complement strand
CGGCAGCGGCGCGGTCGTGCCCGGCGCCAGCGAGGTGGCCCCGCCGCCGGCGCTGACGCTCTCGCCGACCTGGCCGCTGATGGACATGACCGTGCCGTCGAACGGCGCGGCCAGCGTGGCGAGGTCCATGTTGCGCTGGGCAGTCTGCACGGCCAGCTGGGCGTTGGACACCGCCGCCTGCTGCGAGGCGATCGTGTTCGGCCGCTGGATGGTCTGGCTGTTCAGGTTGTCCTGGGCGGTCGTGATGGACTGGTTGGCCTGGTTGATCGACCGCTGGCCGCTCAGCCTGTCAGTGGCGATCTTGTTGTTGTCGGCGGCGATCTTGCTGTTGTCCTGGTTGACCGCCTGCTGCGCCTGCGTGAGCGCGCTCTGGATCTGCTGGGTGCAGGTGCTCGCCGTCGGGCAGCCGGCGTTGTTGAAGTTGGTCTGGGCCGTGTTCAGGGCGCCGGTGTCGGTGTTGAGCTGCGTCGTGTCCTGGTTGAGCTGGTTCGCGTCCTGCTGGTTCACCAGGTTCACCTGCGCCTGCGTGTCCGCCAGGGACTGCTGCGCGTTGGCCAGGCCGTGCTGGGCCTGCGTGAGGGCATTGCTGTTCAGCGTGTTGTTGAGCGTCGCCTGCGCCTGTGTCAGGCCGTTGTTGGCCTGGCTCAGCGCCTGCTGCAGCTGGGTGGTGTCCAGCCGGGCCAGCACCTGGCCCTTGGGCACGTGGTCACCGACCTTGACGTCGAGCTCGGCGAGCGTGCCCGCCTGTCCGAACCCGACGTTCTGCTGCTGGGCGGGCACGACCGTGCCCGTACCGCTGACCGCCGACCGGACCGTCCCCAGCTGCACGGCCGCGGTGTTGACCGCCGCCGCCGCCGGGCCGGGTGGGAAGAGCACGTCGTGCGCGATCAGGAAGGCCAGCAGGACGGCCAGCAGGCCCAGCGCGAGCGGAACGACGCGCTCGCGCGTGAGAAGCCCCTGGCCGGCCGGGCCTTCGAGCGCTCTGTGGCTAACCGACAACCCGATTCCTCCCTACCAATTCAGTTCGTCGAGGCTCCAGCCAGCCGGTGACCCCACCCGGGTGAGCACCGCCAGGCCGAGCGATGTGACGGCCGTCACCGCCAGGAACAGCCAGCCGGCGACGGGCACGAGGCCCGCGTCGAGCAGGATCAACAGCGCCGCGACGGCGGCCAGGAGCGTCGGGGCGGGCCCCAGGCGACCCCGCAACCAGCGCCCGAACGCCAGCGCCAGCGCGGCCTCCCCGAAGACGACTCCGAGCACCGCCGCCGCCCAGAGGAACGGCACCAACTCCAGCAGCACGAACGTGACCCGCAGCAGCACGGTCGCGGCCAGCCCGAGCAGCGCCGTCGCCACGCCCGCGGCGAGCATGGCGGACAGGCGAAGCGGCCGAACGCGCTCGGCCGCCCTGCGGACCCGCCCCGGCACCGCCAGCAGCGCGGCCAGGCTGACCAGGATCACGCCGGCCTCGACGCTGAGAAACCACCAGAACGTGTACAGGCCGCCGACCCGGCCGAAGCCGTAGAACGGCTGTCTGCCGAAGGGCGTCAGGACCAGGCTGGGCGGCGGAGGGCGGAACCCGGACCGGCGCGGCGGCTCGAAGGGCTGCGGGAACAGCGGCCGGAAGACCGTGGAGTCCGCCCACGCCAGCAGCACCGCGACGCCCACGAGGCCGGCCAGCAGCACCAGCCATCCCCATCGCACCATCAGGTCAGCGAGTCCAACCGCGGGCGCCGCGCGGGTCGGTACCTCCCCCCCTCACCCGCCGTGGGGTCAGGGGGGGCAGGTCGTCTTCCCCTCCCCCCCTCATCCGCCGGGGGGTCAGGGGGGGCAAGTCGTCTTCCTTTTCGGGGTCGCTCGCCCACCCCGGCCTCGGGCCACCCCTGGCGAGCGAGCAGGGCCAGGTGGACGACCGTGGTCACCAGGAGGAGGGCGCACACCATGAGCAGGAAGACGTCTCCACCCGCCGGGGCGGGCAGGTCGGCGTCGCCGGCGCCCCAGCCGGCCAGCGCGCTCAGGTCCGAAACGGTCCTCTCGACCAGCATCGAGAGGCCGCTCAGGCCGGAGACATACCAGAGCGCGACCACGGCCAGCAGCAGCTCCACCGCGAGCGGGCCCCAGATGCCGAGCGGGCTCACGCGCTCCCGGCGCACCTGAGAGAGGACCTGCGCAACCAGGTGCGGCGGCGGCTCGGGGCCGCCGACCGCGGCGAGCCGGCTGGGCAGGGACGTCGCCTCGGCGTGATGCATCCGGCAGGCCGCGCACACGGCCAGGTGCGAGCGGACGTCGGCCGCGCGGTCCTGACCCAGCTCGCCGTCGACGAGCGCCTCGAGCTGATCGCGCACGTGCGCGCAGATCGCGGCCACGTCAGACGTCGTCCTCGACGAGCAGCCGGCGCAGGACGGCGCGGGCGCGGTGGAGACGGGACTTGACCGCGCTGACCGTCAGGCCCATGGCGCTGGCGATCTCCTCCAGCGGCAGGTCGACGTAGTAGTGCAGGAGCACCGGCAGGCGCAGGTCCTCGCTCAGGTCGGCCAGCGCCCGCTCCAGCGGCAGCACCTCGTCGCGCGCGACCGCGGCGGCGGCGACGTCCGGCAGCTCCGCGGTGGTCCGGCGGCGCCGGCGGTAGGTGGCGGCCACGTTGCCGGCCAGGCGCCAGAACCAGGGCTCGAACCGCCGCGCGGGATCGTATCGTTCCAGGTTGCGGTAGAGCCGTACGAAGACCTCCTGGGCCAGGTCCTGGGCCTCGTCGGGGTCGCGGAGATGCTGGTAGGCGAGCGCGTAGACGCGGCGCTGGAACCGGCGCACGAGGCCCTCGAACGCGTCCAGATCGCCGCCCCTGGCCTCGCGGGCCATGGCGTCGGTGCCCGACTCGTCCGTGGACTGCGCGCGCAACGCCCCCGCAGCCTGTCCCATCTGCATCGCCAGGAATTACACGCCGGGGTGGTCCCCGGTTGCTACCTGAGCTGTTAAGAGTTTGTAACTCCGCAGCCACCCCCCCCTTCATCCGCCGGGGGGTCAGGGGGGGCAAGTCGTCTTCCTTATTGGCCGGGAATTCTTCTCAGCCGGGAATTCGGCCGGGGAATTCCTTATCGGTATAGTCCGTTTGGAGTATTCGAGATGTTCAAGGTTGGCGCCCTGGCAGTCGCGGTGCTCGGCCTGCTGGAGGAGCGGCCGCGGCACCCCTACGACATCGCGTACACGATGCAGCAGCGCTGCAT
>DASYBH010000062.1:0-5283 GCA_036500885.1 Candidatus Dormiibacterota bacterium | reverse complement strand
GCTGGAACGGCTTCGGCTGGACTCTGGCATAGGAGGCAAGGGGGGGCCTCCCTTCCGGAACCCCCTCTGGTCCGGCCCCTCTACCATGCCGGTTTGCCGGCTGTGCCGGCGCCTCACCGTGATACCGTCGTGAGGGCCGGCTGACCGACGGTGGCTCCGGCGGTGGCAACATGCACGACAAGAGCCTCCAGACGCTGGAGTTTCCAAAGGTGCTCGACCGGGTGGCCGGGGAGTCCGGCTTCTCGGTGGGCAGGGAGCGCGTCCTCGCGCTCGAGCCGACGCCCGACCTCGACGAGGCCCGACGGCGCCTGGCGTTCACCGCCGAGGCGGTGCGGCTGCTCGATACCCAGCCCCGGGCGGGGCTCGCCGGTGCTCAGGACGTCCGCGGCCAGGTGCTGCGTGCCTCGCGCGAGGGCGACCTGTCGGCGGGGGACCTGGTGCTGGTGCTGGCGACCCTGCGCAGCGCGAGGGCGGTCCACCGGCTGCTGCACGACCTGGACGAGGACGCCTACTCGCAGATGCGCGCGCTGGGCGAGGCGCTGCCCATCCACCCTGACCTGGTGCGGCGCATCGAGGAGACGATCAACGACGAGGGCGAGGTCCTGGACTCCGCCAGCCCGCGGCTGCGCCGGCTGCGCGGCGAGGTCCGAGCGGCCAACAACCGCCTGCAGGTGCGCCTCCGCACCCTGGTCGGTGAGTTCGGCCAGGCGCTCCAGGAGCCGATCGTCACCACGCGCGGCGGCCGGTACGTCGTGCCGGTCAAGGCGGACTTCCGAGGCCGCGTGCGCGGCATAGTCCACGACCAGTCGGGCAGCGGCGCCACGCTCTTCATCGAGCCGCTGGTCATCGTCGAGCTCAACAACGCGGTGCGCGAGCTGGAGGAGCAGGAGCGCGACGAGATCGAGCGCATCCTCCGCGAGGTCTCGCGCGAGGTCGGCCGGGACGCGGAGGGGATCGGTTGGGCGGTGGACGCCCTCGCCGAGTTCGACCTGCAGCTCGCCAAGGCCCGCTACGCGAGGGTGCATCGCAGCGTCAAGCCGATCCTGAACGACGAGGGCCGCGTCGTGCTCCACCGGGCGCGCCACCCGCTGCTGACCGGCCGCGTGGTCCCGATCGACTTCGAGCTCGGTCGCGACTGGTTCATGGTCGTGGTGACGGGCCCGAACACCGGCGGGAAGACGGTGGCGCTCAAGACGGTCGGGCTGCTGACGCTGATGGCGCAGGCCGGACTGCACGTGCCGGCCGACGACGGCTCCGAGCTGGCGGTCTTCGACGACGTCTTCGCCGACATCGGCGACGAGCAGAGCATCGAGCAGAGCCTGAGCACGTTCTCCTCGCACGTGACCCGCATCATCGAGGTGCTGCGGGGCATCGAGGCCGGCCGCCGGCGGGCCCCCGACAGGCCGCCCTCGTCTCTCGTGCTGTTCGACGAGCTGGGCGCCGGCACCGATCCGGACGAGGGGTCGGCGCTGGCCCGCTCGATCCTGACGTACCTGCTCGACCGCCACGTCCCGACGATCGCCACGACGCACTACTCCGAGCTCAAGGCGTTCGCCCACGAGCAGAAGGGCGTGGTCAACGCGTCGGTGGCGTTCGACCTGGACACGCTGTCGCCCACGTACGAGCTGGAGATCGGCCTGCCTGGCCGGAGCAACGCGCTCGCGATCGCGGCTCGGCTCGGTCTGGATCCGCGCATCGTCAGGGGCGCGCGCCGCCACCTCGGCACCGCGGGCGTGCGCATGGAGGGCCTGCTCCGCGACCTGGAGCAGGAGCGCGACGCGGCGGTGGACGAGCGGCAGCAGCTGGAGCAGCAGCGGTCCGAGGCCGAGCGGCAGCGCGCGGACCTGGCCGAGGATCGCCGCCGGCTGGAGGAGGAGCGCGTCAGCGTGCTCGACGAAGCGCGCGCCCAGGCTCGCCGCGAGCTGGACGCCGTGGTGGCCGAGCTCTCGCGCGTGCGCGCCCAGGCACGCCGCGACGACCTCACGCGGGAGGGGCTCGACGAGCTCCGGAAGCGGACGCGCCAGCTGGAGGAGCGGATGGCGCCGGCGCCGCGTCCGGCCCGCGCGCGGCGGCCCGCGGTCCAGGAGGGGGGCCAGGACGACAGTCTGGAGGGGGCTCCGCAGCGCGGCGACGCGGTGGAGGTGCTGAGCCTCGGTCAGGTCGGGGAGCTGCTCGCCCTCTCCGCGGGTGGCACCGAGGCAGAGGTGCAGATGGGTTCGATGCGGGTCCGGGCGCGTGTGGCCGACCTGCGGCGCGTGCGCAGGCGCGAGCCGGAGGACGCCGGCCGCTCGATCGTGGTCCTGCGGCCGCCGGACCGCGGACTGGTGTCGCAGCAGCTCGACATGCGAGGCTGGCGCGTGGAGGACGCGCTGGAGGAGCTGGAGACCTACCTGAACGACGCGGTGATGTCAGGCGTCAGCTCCGTCCGGATCCTGCACGGCAAGGGCACGGGCGCGCTGCGCACCGCGGTGCGGCAGCACCTGTCACGGCATCCGCTCGTCCAGTCATCGGAACCGGCGCCGCCGCGGGAGGGTGGCGACGGCGTGACCATCGTCAAGCTCACGGCCTGACGCCGGGCCCGGAGGTAACGCAATGACTCCCCAGGAGCAGCAGATGATCGAGTCGCTGTTTCAGCGACTCACCCAGGGGGCGCCGCAGGCCGGTCCCCGCGACCCGCAGGCCGAGGCGCTGATCCAGCAGCACGTCCAGAACCTGCCGGGCGCCGCGTACTACATGGCGCAGACGCTGCTGGTGCAGGAGCACGCGCTGCAGCAGGCCGAGGCCCGGCTGGCGGCCCTGCAGCAGGGCGCCCAGGGTCAGGGCTCGTTCCTCCCCCAGGGAGCGGGCGGGCCAGCGTATCCCTACGGTGCCCCGCCGCCCCAGTACGCGGCCGGCGCGCCTCCGGCGTACCAGCAGCAGCCGCCGGGTGCGGGCATGGGCGGCTTCCTGGCGGGCGCCGGCAAGATCGCGCTCGGCGTCGGAGGCGGCATCCTGGTGGCCGATGCGGCCATGAGCCTCGGGCGGGACCTGTTCGGCGGCCACGGCGGCTTCGGCGGAGGGTATGGCGGCGGCGGTTTCGGTGGCGGGTACGGGCAGGGATATGAGCAGGGGTTCGACCAGGGCCGCGACGAAGCCATTGACCGGGACCAGGACGACGGCGGCTTCGGCGACCAGGGCGACCAGGGCGACTTCGGCGGAGGCGGGGACTCCGGCAGCAGCGACTGGTAGTCGGTCTCGAGCGCTCGGCCGGTCAGCGCCAGGCCGGCCGGGCCGAGATGTTCACGTGGAGCGGTCTCACGGTAGAATGTGCTGGCGACCGCATGCGGGCCACCCCCCAGGGGAGACCACGTCGGCCGCTTTTTTGTCTCAGTCTGGCCACAACTTGAAGCCCACCCTCTTGCCATTATCGAGGGCGTCCAGATGGCGCGAAAGCCGAGTCCATTCAGGAGGCTCCTCCTTGCGAGCGGCGGCTGCCCGCATGGCGCGGTTGCACCAATAGGCCACCCCGTCGGCCAGTTGCAGCATCAGCGAGTGGTGGCTGGGCAGGAAGAAGACCGTCTCCACGATGCGATCCACCTTGCGAAGGGCCGACGTGCCGGATCGCCGCCAGAGGGCGTGACTCGTGCGGTTGAGAGCCTCGGCTCCCTTTTGCTCGTCCCCCACCACGATGCCGAGCTCCTGGCGGCGGCGAAGCAGGTGCTGGTACCGCTCGACGAGGAATTCGTATGCCCAGTCCTCGGGCGGCCTCTTGGCCCACTCCCTCTTTTGCTGCATCCCCTTCTTGTCGACGATGGTCGCGATCAGGGTCAGGTCGAACTCGTCGATGAGATCGAGGACCGCGTCGCAGAGCCTCCGCCTATCCCGGCGCGGCGTCGCCTTGAAATGGCCCTGCCCGTTGGCGATGTCAGCCATGTGCAGCTCCCAGCGCGGGGGTCGGCCGGGTCGAGGCACGATCGCTTCGATCGCCTTCTCGAACGCGGTCTCGATGGCCCGCCAGTCCTCGTTCTTCACCACCACGCCGGCGAGGACGAAATACGGCTGAGTCGGGTCGTTCAGCCCCGACTTACCGGATTCGTCAACGTAGAGCAGGAACATCGGTTCGAGCGATTGTAGGCGGCGACACCAGGCAGAGGCTGGCAGCCGGGTCAGCGGCGGGCCGGGCGGATGCGGCGCAGCGCGGTCTCCACCACGGCGGCCTCCTCCTCGCTCAGGTGGCACAGGAAGTGCCGGGCAACGCCGCGCAGGTGCACGGCGGCGGCGTTGCGGAACGTCCGCCGGCCCTGGTCGGTCAGCACGACGTAGGCGCCGCGGCCGTCCTCGGGGGAGGGCTCGCGTGCGATGAGGCCGGCCTCCTCCATGCGGCGGGCGGCCCGGCTGAAGCCGCTCCGGCTGATGACGATGGAGTCGGCCAGCTCGCTCATGCGCAGCCGGTGGCCGGGCGCCTCGGTCAGCTGCAGGAGCGCGTCGTACCAGGTCAGCGAGATGCCACGGCGCTCGGTCAGCTCGCGCTCCAGAATGTCCATGACGGCAGCGTGAGCCTCGACAAACGCACGCCAGGCCCGCAGCCGCGGATCGTCGATGATCCCTCCAGCCACCGTGGCGAGAATATACCGGCAGGTAGTTGCCTGCGCAACCACCCGTGCTATGGTGACCTGGCTATAGCTGCCCACGGTCGAACCAGTGGAAGGAGAATCTCCCCTGAAGACACCGCTCCTCGGTATCCATCACGTGACCGCCATCACCGGCGATGCCCAACGCAACGTCGATTTCTACGTCGGCCTGCTGGGCCTGCGCCTCGTCAAGAAGACTGTCAACTTCGACGACCCCGGGTCATATCACCTCTACTTCGGCGACGAGCTGGGCCGGCCCGGTTCGGTCATGACCTTCTTCGTCTGGCCCGGCGCCACGGGTGGCCTCAGGGGGCCCGGCCAGGTCACCGCGACGGCGTTCTCGGTACCGGCCGGCTCACTCGGCTGGTGGGCCGAGCGGCTCACGGCCGCCGGCGTCCGCACCGGCGCCGTGACGCAGCGATGGGCGGACGAGGTGCTCGCCTTCACCGATCCGGAGGGTCTGGCCCTGGAGCTGGTGGCGCGCGCCGTTCCGGATCCCCGCGAGCCGTGGGCCGCGCTGCCCGCCGAGGTGGCGATCCGGGGGTTCCACTCCGTCACGCTGAGCCTGGTCGCTTCCGAGCCGACCGCACGCCTGCTCACCGGCACGCTGGGCTTCCGGGCCGCCGGTGAGGACGCCGGCCGCTCCCGGTTCGCCACCGGGGATGCCGGCGGG
>DASYBH010000061.1:0-7475 GCA_036500885.1 Candidatus Dormiibacterota bacterium | reverse complement strand
ACCAGCGTGGCCGGTGCGGGCGTCTTTGGGATCCGCGGCCCGCTGTCCGGCGGCCGTGGGCCGGATGGTGCCGGCGGCGGCGGCGGCAGGTGGTTCACCGACTTCATCGCCGGACCCGGAGTGAAGCGGTTGGGATGGCCGCGCGCCGCCGAGGCCGCCTGGACCGACACCGGCGCCGTGAAGCCGGTCGACAGCCCCGACGCGAGTTGCGTCAGCAGCACCGCCATGGCGCCCAGCGCCGCCAGGACCAGACGCCGCGCCCAGCGCGCAGGCATGCTTCCACCGTGCTTGGCCATCGTCCCTCACTCCACCCTGTGCCGCTGGCCCGACGGCCAGCCCGAGGCGAGAGAAACCGTAGAGCATCCCTGCGGAACCTGTCAATACGGTGTCAAGTACGCCGTCCGAATGGTCGAGGGTGCACGGCCGTGGGCGTTCAGGCGGTGCCGCGCGACCCGGACCTGACGCCGCGACCCTGTGTAGCCCCGGTCAGTCCTTCGTATACGGGCGGAAGCGGTGGGCCAGGTCGCGCGGGGCGCGGCCCCGCGCATACGTGCCGCGCTCCGTGTACTCGACGCGCTCCAGGCCGCCGTACTGGCGCAGCTCCTGGAGCACGCCCTCGCGGCCGTACGGGACCAGCACCTCGAGCGCCACGAACCGGTCTGCCGTGGCGGCCTCGATCGCGTCGCCCAGCGCATCGAGCCCCGTGCCGCGCAGCGCGGAGATCGGCACCAGTGTCGGGTAGCGCTCGCCGAACCCCCGCATCACGCGGCGCAGCGTCGCCGGGCCCAGCGCGTCCACCTTGTTCATCGCCACCACCCGAGGCTTGTCGGCGGCGCCGAGCTCGGCGAGGATCTCGTCCACGGTGGTCGCCTGCTCCTGAGCAGCGGGCGCCGACGCGTCAACCACCTGGAGCACGACGTCCGCGAAGGTGACCTCCTCCAGCGTGGCGCGGAACGCGGCCACCAGGTCCGTCGGCAGCTTCTGGATGAATCCCACCGTGTCCGTCAGCAGCACCTCGCGACCGGAGGCCAGGGTCAGCCGGCGCGTGGTCGGATCGAGCGTCACGAACAGCGCGTCCTCCGCGCGGACCCCGGCGCCGGTCAGCGCGTTGATTAGCGTGGACTTGCCGGCGTTGGTGTAGCCCACGATCGCCAGCGTCGCGAGGTCGGACCGGTTCCGGCCCGCGCGCTGCTGCTCCCGCTGCGCCCGCACCTGCACCAGCTCCCGCTCCAGGTCGCGCATCCGGCGGCGGATGCGGCGGCGCTCGACCTCGATCTGCTGCTCGCCGGGGCCACCCCGCGTCCCGATGCCGCCCGCCTGCCGGTGGTAGTCGTAGGCGCCGATCAGGCGCGGCAGCAGGTGTCGCAGCTGCGCGGCCTCCACCTGCAGCCGGCCCTCGCGCGTCCTGGCGTGCTGGGCGAAGATGTCCAGGATCAGCTCCGTCCGGTCGACGACGCGCAGGCCGAGCTCCTTCTCCAGGTTCCGCTGCTGGCGCGGGCTCAGGTCCTCGTTGCAGATCACCAGGTCGTACCGGAGCTCCGCCCGCCGCTCGCGCATCTCCTCGACCTTGCCACGGCCGACGAACAGGGCCGGGTCCACCTCGTCACGGCGCTGGACGTCGGAGGCCACGACCTCCCCTCCTGCCGTCCTGGTCAGCTCGACCAACTCCCGCATCTGCTCCGCGAGGACCTCGGCGGTGGTCCCGGGAAGCTGCACGCCAATCAGGTAGGCGCTCTCCCGCGCCGGCTTCGTCTCGATCAAATGGGCTGCGCTCGCAGGAAATCAAGGATACCGGGCACCGGGTCGGCCGTCGCATCGAACCACGTGATCGCCGGGTTCCGCCGCAGCCACCGGAGCTGGCGCCTGGCGTAGCGGCGGTTGGAGCGCGCCATGACCTCCGGCAGCGCCTCCAGCGATACCTCGCCACGAATGTGCGCCAGCGCCTCGGCGTACCCGATGCCCGTCAGCACCGGCGCGTCCGCCGGCACCCCGTACGCCAGCGCCGCCCTGGTCTCCTCGACGAGGCCGCGCTCGACCTGCCGGCGCGAGCGGCGGGCCAGCCTCAGGTCGACAACGCCGAGGTCCGCGGTGAGGCCGATCCGGAGCGGCGTCCACGGGGGCGGGCGACGGGTCCGCAGGCGCGCCAGCGGCGGTCCGGCGACCTCCAGCACCTCGATCGCGCGCACCAGGCGGACCGGGTTGCGCTCGTCCAGCGTCGCCTCGGGATCCAGCCGGCGCACGATGCCCGCCAGCTCCGCGACCGGCAGACGCTCCAGCTCGGCGCGCCGGTCGGGACGCGGCGGCACGCCGGCCAGCGAGAAACCCTCGGCCAGCGCGTCGGCCCACAGCATGCTGCCACCCTCGACGATGGGCAGCCGCCCGCGCGCCGCGATGTCCGCGATCGCCCGGTTGGCCGCCTCGACGAACTCGAACACGGTGTACGTGGTGCGCGGGTCGGCAATGCCGACCAGGTGGTAGCGGACCTCGCGCATCTCCTCCCGCGACGGCTTGTTGGTGGCGATGTCCAGCCGGTCGTAGACCTGGCGCGAATCGCAGACGACGATCTCGCCGCCGAGCGCCCTGGCCACCTCGAAGGCGGCACGGCTCTTCCCGATCCCGGTCGGTCCGAGGAGGAGCGGAACCGATGCCGGACGCCCCCCCTGCACCTCCTCGGGCTCAGTAGTTGCGGCGAAAATGGCGCTTGAGCTCCTGCCAGGACAGGACCAGCCGGGTTGGGCGGCCATGGGGGCAGGTGATCGAATTGTCGGCGACCTCCAGCTCCGCCAGCAGGCGCCGCTGCTCCGATGAGTCGAGCCGGTCCCCGAAGCGGACGGCCAAGTGACAGGCGAGCGACGCCGCCGCCTGGCTCATCACCGTGTCCACCTGCGAGCCCGACAGCGCCGTCAGCAGCTCCTGCAGCGCGGGCAGCGCGCGGTCGGCCGGGGTCTCGGCCGGCACGGCCGTCACCCGCAGGGTACGCGGCCCGAACTCCTCGACCTCGAAGCCGAGCGCGCGCAGGCGTTCGGCGTGGTCGGTCGCCGCCGCCACCTGGGCCGGGTCGAGCTCCACCGTCTCCGGCAGCAGCAGCGCCTGGCTCGGCGCGGCCAGGCTGCGGCTCTCCAGCCGCGCCAGGAAGCGGTTGTAGAGCACCCGCTCGTGCGCGGCGTGCTGGTCCACCAGCACCACGCCCTCCTCGCTCTCCGCCACGAGGTAGCCCTCCACCACCTGGCCCAGCGGGCGCAGCGGCGAGTCGAACGCCGGAGCGGCGGGCGCCGGGGCCGGCGACACCGGCGCCAGCACGCCGGCCGGCGCCACGTGCAGCTGGGGCGCGTGCCACTCGCGCACGGCCGCGGCGGGTGTCGCCGCCGGCGTCAGCTGATATGGCCCGCTGCCGGTCAGCGCACCCCGCACCGCGCGCTGGACGCCGGCGAAGAGCACCCTCTCGGAGTGGAACCGCACCTCCCGCTTGGCGGGGTGGACGTTCACGTCGACCGCGTGCGGGTCCACCGCCAGGTCCAGGACCGCCACCGGGTAGCGGCCGCGCTCCAGTGAGCCCACGTAGCACTCCTCGACCGCATACAGCAGCGAGCGCGAGGCGGCCGGCCGCCGGTTGACCGCCAGCAGGATCGCGTCCCGGTTGCCGCGGCTCAGTCGCGGCTGCGAGACCAGGCCCCGCACGCCGTCGCCCTCCACGGCCAGGAGCTCGGCCGCCACCGCCGCGCCCAGGACCCCGGCCGCCGCGGCCCGTGGGTCGCCGTCACCGCTGGTCCGCAGCGCAGAACGACCGGCGACGGTCAGCTCGAACCGGACCTCGGGGTAGAGCAGCGCGTAGGACTGCACCGTCCTGACGCAGGCCGCCGTCTCGGTCGCCTCGCTCTTCAGGAACTTCAGCCGCGCCGGCGTGTTCGCGAACAGGTCGCGCACCTCGACGACGGTGCCCGGCACCGGGATTCCGGCGCCCTCCTCGACGATGACGCCGGCACGCAGCCGCACCCGGCCGCCGCCACTGCGACACTCGACGTCGGCGACGGCCGCGACGCTGGCGAGCGCCTCGCCCCGGAACCCGAGCGAGGTGATCGCGGCAAGGTCGTCGAGCGAGGCGACCTTGCTGGTGGCATGCCGCTGGAACGCGAGGCGCAGCTCACCGGCGGGGATGCCGCCGCCGTCGTCGGCCACGCGGATGAGCGTGCGCCCGGCGCCGCGCACCTCGACGCTGATGCGCCGCGAGCCCGCGTCCAGGGCGTTCTCGACCAGCTCCTTGACGACCGCGGCCGGACGCTCCACGACCTCGCCCGCCGCGATCGCGTCCGCCACCTGGGGCGCGAGCACACGGATCGTCATCCCAGTCGCTCGCGCAGCTCGTACAGCTTCTGCAGCGCCTCCAGCGGGCTCAGGCGGTCGAGCTCGATGCTGGTCAGTGCGTCCCGGAGGCGGTCGTCGCCCTGCACCAGGGGCAGGCCGAGCTGCTGCTCGACCGGCTCCAGCGGGCGCTGCCGCTCCAGCTCGGCCAGGATGTCACGGGCGCGGGCGATCAGCTGGGGCGGCAGTCCGGCGAGCGCCGCCACGTGGATGCCGTACGACCGGTCGGCGCCACCCGGCACGACGCGGTGCAGGAAGCGGATGGCGCCGCCCTCCTCGGCCACCTCAACCCGCTCGTTGCGCACCCGGGGCAGGTTGTCGGCCAGCGCGGTCATCTCGTGGTAGTGCGTCGCGAACAGCGTGCGGCAGCCGAGGCGCGGCGACTCGTGCAGGTGCTCGACCACCGCCTGCGCGATGGACACGCCGTCATACGTCGACGTGCCCCTCCCCACCTCGTCGAGCACGACCAGCGAGGCGCGCGTCGCGTGGTTGAGGATGTTGGCCGTCTCGGTCATCTCGACCATGAACGTCGACATGCCCGCCGCCAGGTCGTCGTGCGCTCCGACCCGCGTGAAGATGCGGTCCGCGACGCCGATCGAGGCCGCGGCCGCCGGCACCAGGCTGCCGCACTGAGCCAGCAGCACGATCAGCGCCACCTGCCGCAGGTAGGTGGACTTGCCGGCCATGTTCGGCCCGGTCAGGACCACGACCTGCTCGCTGTCGGGGTCGAGCAGGGTGTCGTTGGCGACGAAGCGATCGAAGCCGACCGACGCCTCCACCATCGGGTGCCGGCCCCCCTCGATCACCAGCCGCAGGCCCGCCGTCACCTCCGGTCGCACCCATCGCTGGTCGACTCCCGCCTCGGCGATCGAGGCCAGGGCGTCGAGCTCGCCGATCGCCTCGGCGCAGGCGAGCAGGGCGGGCGCCGCCTCCGCCACCCTCCGCTGGAGCTGGCGCAGCAGCTCGAGCTCCCTCGCGGCGCGGTCCTGCTGGGCGTTGAGGACGACCGCCTCCCGCTCCTTCAGCTCGGGCGTGAGGTAGCGCTCGGCGCCCGTCAGCGTCTGCTTGCGGATGTAGTCGTCGGGGACCAGGCCCTGGTTGGCATGGTTGACCTCGATGTAGTAGCCGAAGACCCGGTTGTAGCCGACCTTGAGGCTCTTGATGCCGGTCCGCTCCCGCTCCGCCTGCTCGAGGCCGGAGATCCAGTCCCTGGCCGCCCTGGAGGCCTCCTGGATGCCGTCCAGCTCGGCGTCGTAGCCGGCTCGGATCGCGCCGCCGTCCCGCAGGACGGCGGGCGGGTCCTCCACCAGGGCGCGGGCCAGTTCGCCGGCCAGTTCGGCATCCGGGGTGACCCCGGCCGCGAGCTGGCGCACCAGCAGCGAGGAGAGCCCGGCGCCGGCCTCCACGACGCCCGGCAGCGCCTCGAGCGACCGGCGCAGGGCCACCAGCTCGCGCGGCCAGGCCAGGCCCTGGGCGGCCCGGCCGACCAGGCGCTCCAGGTCGCCGACCTCGCGGAGTGCCGCACGCAGGTCGGTGCGATGGTGCCGCGCCAGCTCGCTGACCGCGCCCAGCCGCAGCTCGATCGCCTCCACGTCCCGCAGCGGAGCCCAGACCCAGCGGCGCAGGCGGCGCGCGCCGATGGGCGTGCACGTCCGATCGATCAGCCTGAGCAGGCCGGGCAGCTCGAGGTTGCGCACGGTGGCCGCGTCGAGCTGCATGGTGGCGTCCGGCGAGTACGTCCGGACACGGAACAGGCCGGGCTCGACATGCACCTGGTTCTGCTCCAGGTACTCCAGGATCACCCCGGCCGCGCCGATCGCCAGCGGCGCCTCGCCGGCCCCGACGGACACCGCGAAGGCGATCCCGAGCTGGTCAGCCAGACGGCGGGCGCCGCGCTCCGGATCGAAGCGGTAGGCGTCGACCGCCGGCGGCTGGAGCAGCTCCGAGGGCGCCAGCCGGTCGAGCTCGGACTGCAGGCGGTCGACGGGCAGCTGGCACAGCAGCAGCTCGCCGGTCGAGACGTCGCAGGCGGCCAGCCCGCCATCGGCGCCCCGCGACCAGGCCGCGACCAGCCAGTTGGAGCGCGCCGGCTCCAGGTAGGCGTCGTCCACCACCGTGCCCGGCGTGAGCACGCGCGTGATCTCGCGGCGCACCACCTTCTGACCGGCGGCCTCCTCGACCTGGTCGCAGATGACGACCTTCTTGCCGGCCCGCAGCAGCTTTCCGACGTAGCTCTGCCAGGAGTGGTGGGGCACGCCGCACATGGGCTGGCGGCCCTCCTTCATGGGCCGCGAGGTCAGCGTCACGCCCATGATCGGCGCCGCCTCGACCGCGTCGTCGAAGAACACCTCGTAGAAGTCGCCGAGGCGGAAGAGCATGATCGCGTCCGGGTGCCTGAGCTTGGCGGCCCAGTACTGCTTCATCGCGGGCGTGCTGCCGCCCACGGGTTGGGTCAAGCGGCCGCCGCGGGCCCGGCCAGCTGGCCGGCCGTGGCTTCCTCCACGATCACCTGGACGAGATCGCCGGGCGCCACGCGCGCGCGCTTGATCACCACCCGCTTGCCCTGCCGGTTGCGCCCGTACGGCCGGCCCAGCTCGTCACCGCCCTCGACCAGCACCTCGACCGTGCGGCCCAGCCAGCGCGCCGTGCGGCGGGCGGCGATCTCCCGCTGCAGCGCCAGCAGGTCGTTGATCCGCCGCCGCTTCTCCTCGGCCGGCACGTCGTCCGGCCAGCGGTCGCCGGCGTGGGTGCCGGGCCTCGGCGAGTACTGCGCCAGGTGGACGACGTCGAACTCGATCTCCTCCATCAGGCGGCGCGTGTTCAGGAACTGCTCCTCGCTCTCGCCGGGGAAGCCGACGATCACGTCCGTGTACAGGCCGAGGTCGGGCAGCAGCGCCCTGGCGCGGTCCACGATCTCGCGGTACCGCGCCACCAGGTAGCCGCGGGCCATCCGCCTCAGGATGACGTCGTCGCCTGACTGGACCGGGAGCTGCAGCTCGTGGGCGACGACCGGCGAGCTGGCCATGACGTCCAGCAGCTCCATCTCCAGGTCCTGCGGGTGCGAGGTCATGAAGCGCACGCGCTTGAGGCCGGGGATGCCCTCGACCCCCGCGACC